>CAYTDS010000042.1:0-9514 GCA_964436555.1 uncultured Flavobacteriaceae bacterium
ATTCTACACCGGATGATTATCGTTTTTGGAGGATTTATACAGGTGTAAAATTTGGTTATGTTTTTGGAAGTAGATCAAAATTTGTATCCAACGAAGAAACCATATCTTTTACAAATAATGACTCCAAAAATTTTCAATATGGCTTAACGTTCAATGTGGGATATAATACGTTTAACATACAAGCCTACTATTCCCTTGTTAACTTATTTAATGATGGTGTAATTATTGCGGATGGAGGAGAGAATATCCAAGTTAGGCCCTTACGTATCGGAATTATCTTTTATATTTTATAACCAAAATTTTAAGGTTAATAACTGTGATATTAACCCTATAAATAGTCCGATTATAACCTCCATACTACTATGCGCTTTGAGGTAAAGCCTCGAGGAAGCTACAATCCCGGTAGCTAGAGTTAGAAAGGCTATTGCCCCGGAGAGGTTAGTTTCAAAATGTACACTTAGACTTACAACAAACATGAGCAAGCTTCCCATTGCCATTACATGTATGCTGCATTTAAATTTAAAAAAAAGCATTATCAATGAGGAAGTTGTGGCAATTATTAGACTCAAAAAGTAATAATGTAGTTCTATAACAAAATTATTAGCCAGTACTTTTAATAGTACCATGAATAGTAATAGAATGGAGATATAAAATGGGTATTTGCGTTCTTTTAGGGTTGGCATAAGAATGGAACTTACCAAACCTAAATTTTTAAGTATAAGGAAAAAGATGATAGGGATAATTACAGTAAGAATAAAAATGGGTAAAACAGTCCCACTTTGTAGTTCTATAGAACTATATTTTGGAGTAACCAAAAAATAAGTAATTGTTCCGGCAAAGGGGATGAATAAGGGGTGAAAAATATAAGAGATTATTTTTGAAAAGAGTCTCATTAGATTTGTTTACGAAGCCGAGCCACCGGAATTCCAAGCTGCTCCCTATATTTGGCTACAGTTCTTCTAGCAATTGGATATCCCTTTTCTTTTAATAGTAAAGCCAAGCGATCATCTGTAAGAGGTCTTTTCTTTTTTTCTTCACCAATTACTGTTTCCAAAATTTTCTTAATTTCTTTGGTCGATACATCTTCTCCCTGTTCATTTTTCATTGATTCCGAAAAAAATTCCTTTATCAATTTAGTGCCGTAAGGGGTATCAACATATTTGCTATTGGCAACTCTGGAAACTGTTGACACATCCATATAAATTGTATCGGCAATATCCTTAAGAATCATGGGACGTAGTTTCCGTTCATCACCTGTAAGGAAATATTCTTCTTGATATTTCATAATGGCATTCATGGTAACATAAAGAGTCTGCTGTCGTTGCTTAATTGCATCTATAAACCACTTGGCTGCATCTAGTTTTTGCTTGATAAATTGTACCGTATCTTTTTGAGATTTAGATTTTTCTTTTGCGTTTTTATAGCCTTCCATCATATTGCTATATTCTCTGGAAACATGTAATTCCGGAGCATTTCTTCCGTTGAGGGTAAGTTCTAGCTCACCATCTACTATTTTAATGGAAAAATCAGGCACAACATGTTCTACAATCCTATTATTACCAGAATACGAACCACCAGGTTTAGGGTTTAATTTTTCAATTTCTGCAATGGCATTCTTAAGAAGTTCTTCAGATATATTGTGCTTTTGTATTAGTTTATCATAGTGTTTTTTGGTAAAATGTTCAAATGACTTTTCCAAAATGGCTATGGCAAGTTCTGTACTTTCTGCAGGATCTTTTCTTTTCAATTGTAAAATAAGACATTCTTCCAAGGATTGAGCTCCAACACCTGCAGGGTCTAGCTGCTGTACAATTTTTAAAATTCGTTCAACCGTTTTTTCATCCACAAAAACATTTTGAGTGAAAGCCAAATCGTCCACAATATCAGCTAAATTTCTCCTGATATAACCACTTTCATCCACACTTCCCACCAAAAATTCTGCTATTAGCCACTCTTCATCATCTAAATACTCTGTATTTAGCTGGCTAATGAGGTATTGGTTGAATGAAATTCCTGAGGCATAAGGAATATTTTTATCCTCATCATCCGTACTGTAATTGTTTGTTTGAGTGCGATAATCAGGAACCTCGTCATCACTTAAATATTCATCTATGTTAATGTCGTCTGCAGTAATGGTGTCACTGTCTGTTTCATTGTCATAGATATCTTCAAATTCATCTTCTTGATTGTCTAATTCTTCTTTTCCTGTCTCTAGTGCGGGATTCTCTTCAAGTTCTTGCTTTATGCGTTGTTCAAAGGACTGTGTTGGAAGTTGAATCAACTTCATCAACTGAATTTGTTGTGGAGATAACTTTTGGGATAATTTAAATTGTAAGTGTTGCTTTAGCATAGGGCCTACTTGTCCGTATAAAGTTACAGAATTCTACTTAGAATTCGGCATTTTGCGGTGTTCTGGGGAAGGGGATAACATCTCTTATGTTGCTCATACCTGTGACAAAGAGCACTAAACGCTCAAAACCAAGACCAAACCCACTGTGTACAGCGGTCCCAAATTTCCGGAGATCCAAGTACCACCAAAGCTCTCTTTCATCAAGACCTAAGGTTTTAATCTTTTCAATAAGCACCTCCAAACGCTCTTCTCGCTGAGAGCCACCAACAATCTCACCAATCCCGGGAAATAAAATATCCATGGCACGGACGGTTTTTCCATCTTCATTCAATCGCATGTAAAATGCTTTAATCTTAGCCGGATAATCAAAAAGGATTACTGGGCAATTAAAATGTTTTTCCACTAAAAAGCGTTCATGTTCACTCTGCAAATCAGTACCCCAATCCGTAATTGGATATTGAAATTTTTTCTTTTTATTAGGTGTACTGTTGCGCAATATCTCTATAGCTTCTGTATAAGAAACTCTTTTAAATTCATTGTTTACAACAAATTTTAATTTATCTAAAAGCAACATTTCATTGCGTTCTCCTTGTGGTTTGGATTTATCTTCCTCCGCTAAGCGTTGTTCTAAAAACTGAAGGTCTTCCTTGCAATTTTCTAAAACATAGAAGATTACCTTTTTTATAAAATCTTCGGCAAGGGTCATATTGGCATTTAGGTCGTTAAATGCAACCTCCGGTTCTATCATCCAGAACTCTGCTAGGTGTCTGGAAGTATTAGAATTTTCTGCTCTAAAAGTAGGACCAAAAGTGTATACCTTGCCCAGAGCCATGGCATAGGTCTCCGCTTCTAATTGTCCGGAAACTGTTAAATTAGTTTCTTTTCCAAAAAAATCTTCCTTAAAATTAACCTTACCATCTTCTGTTAATGCCGGGTTTTTTGCATCTAGCGTAGTAACCCGAAACATTTCTCCCGCTCCCTCAGCATCGGATCCTGTAATAATAGGAGTATGTACATAATAAAAGCCGTTCTTTTGAAAGTACTGATGAATAGCAAAGGATAAAGCAGAACGTACTCTCATGATGGCGGCAAAAGTATTGGTTCTAACACGTAAATGAGCCTTTTCTCTTAAAAATTCTAAGGAATGCTTTTTAGGTTGAATAGGATACGATTCCGGATCTGCCGGGCCATGCAATATAATTTCCTTGACCTGTATCTCTACAGTTTGACCCTTTCCCTGACTTTCCACAAGAGTTCCTTTGACGCTTATTGCAGCTCCGGTCGATATTTGGCTCAAGAGCTTGGTATCAAACCCTTCAAAATCAACCACGCATTGAATAGTATTAATTGTGGAACCATCATTTAGTGCAATAAAACGATTGCTTCTAAAAGTTCGAACCCATCCGTTTACGGTCACCTCCTGTGCTATTTGGTTAGCTGCGAGTAATTCCTTTACTGTATGCGAATTCATTATAGAATACCTAAAAATTAAGATTGCAAAGATAACTTTTTTGATAAAAAAGGCATGAATGTGGGTCGTGTATAAAAAGAATATTTCTACCTAGCTTCACCTATTTATCCGTAGGGTCTTCGTCATGAGGCAAAATATCAATTTGAGGCTCTTTCAACACTTTTTTATTAGCAATGCTACGCTCTAGGGAAAGTAACAGAGAAGGCAAAAGAATTAGGTTAGCCAACATGGCAAAAAGTAATGTGGCCGAAACTAATGCCCCCAAAGCAACTGTACCTCCAAAGCTGGAGATAGTAAAAACAGAAAACCCAAAAAATAAAACAATAGAGGTATAGAACATACTTATTCCGGTTTCTCGAAGGGCCGCATATACCGATTTTTTTATCCGCCATTGATTTGCCGTAAGCTCTTGCCGGTATTTGGCTAAAAAATGTATGGTATCATCTACTGAAATACCAAATGCAATGCTGAAAACTAAAATTGTAGATGGCTTGATAGGAACTCCTGCGAAACCCATTACGCCAGCTGTAATGATTAGAGGCAGCAGATTGGGTATCAATGAAATAACAATCATTCTAAAAGAACGAAACAAATAGGCGATAAACAATGCTATTAGCCCAATAGCAAGAGCTAGTGATGTTACAAGGTTACCAACGAGATATTTTGTCCCTTTTAAAAATAGAAGTGTATTTCCTGTGAGTGTAACCGTATATTGGTCAGCCGGAAAAATCTTATTAATATTTTCGATTAGTTTTTCTTCTATGGCCTCCATACGATCGGTTTTAACATCCCGCATAAATGTGGTTATTCTCGCAACCTGACCGGTACTATCTACAAAACTTTTGAGTAAATTTTCTTGACCAGTAGATTTTCGGGCCACATCCATAATAAAATTGTTTTCTTGGGTTGTAGGAAGCTGGTAATATTTTGGAATACCATTATAAAATGCCTGCTTAGAATATTTTACGATATTCACAATAGAAATAGGTTTGGAAAGCTCCGGAATATCATCAATAACCTCCCCCAGTTCATCCATTTTTCTAAGGGAAACTGGTCTCAATACTCCGTTTTTTCGTTTTGTATCAATCATTATTTCTATAGGCATGATACCATCAAATTCCCTTTCAAAAAAACGGATGTCTTCAAAAAACTTTGCCTTTTTTGGCATGTCCTCTATTGGACTTCCGGATATATTAATTTGGAATATTCCTATAACACTGATGACTAACAGGGCAATGGCTGTACTATAGACTGCAATGCGCTTTTCCCGGACAATGGTTTCCATCCAGTTTACAAACCTGTCAATCCAATTTTTGTTTAAGTGTTTTAGATGCTTGTTCTTAGGAAGCGGCATAAAACTGTAAAGAATAGGAATAATGAGTAATGATAAAATGAAAATCCCAAGTATATTGATGGAAGCCACAATACCAAACTCGGTAAGTAACTTGCTGTCTGTAACAATAAATGTGGCAAAACCCGCTGCGGTGGTGACATTAGTCATTAAAGTAGCATTTCCTATTTTTGAAATGACCCGTTGTAAGGAGAGCGCCTGATTACCGTGTTTTTTTACCTCCTGTTGGTATTTGTTTATTAAAAATATACAATTCGGAATCCCAATAACAATGATAAGGGGTGGGATTAAAGCTGTTAATACCGTAATTTCATATTGAAGAAGACCCAAAAATCCCAAAGCCCACATCACCCCAATTATAACCACACAAATTGATATGAGTGTAGCTCTGACGCTTCTAAAAAAGAAAAAGAAAATTAAAGAGGTAACAGCAAGGGCAGCCGCAATAAAAACTCCAATTTCATCAATAATGTTTTGAGAGTTTAAAGTACGCATGTAGGGCATGCCCGATATGTGCACATCCATACCGGTTTCTTCTTCAAAATTGGTGACGAGATTGGTAAGGTCTTCTAATATAAAATCCTTTCGAACCGTGGTATTAAGAATGTCTTTATCCAAGTAAACCACCGTTCGGATGGTGCGACTCTTTTTATTATAGATTAAACCTTCATAAAAAGGGATATTAGTAAAAAGATGCTGTATTAGACTATCTACCTCTTGTTTGTTTTTGGGTTGCGACTTTATAAAAGGACGCATTACAAACTCCTGTTTGTCATTGTTTTTAATCAGCTCTTGCAAATTGTCTGTAGAAAGCACCAAATCAACTTCTGGAAAAGCACCTAATTGTTTACTCAGCCTGTTCCATTGGTTAAAATTCGTAGGAGTAAAAAGAGCAGTGTCTTTTATGGCAAGTACAATTACATTTCCCTCTTCACCGAAGCGGTCTAAAAAAACCTGGTATTCAATATTTAAGGGATGATCATCTGGCAAAAGATTAGCCTGCGCTCTGGTGAACCTCATATTTTCCCATTGCAATGCTAAGAAAATAGTTACTGCTACAAGAAGGATAAGGATTAGAATTCTGTTTCTAAGGATAATATTGGCTGTTTTTCCCCAAAAACCTTGTGTAAGCTTAGCAACCATTATAAACTATTAGCGGATTCAAAGGTAGAAAATGATTGTTAGTGTTCCTAGAAACGCAAAGAGAAATGAGTTTAGTGCAATTTTTTACTATTGATGAGTTTGGGAAAAATCAAACTAGAAACAACCAATTCTGGATTTGAGTAAATTAGGAGTAATCCAAGTTTATATCTTCATAATTTCTACTTCCTTACCGGCAAGGACACTTTCCACTTTTTTAATAAACTTATCAGTTAGCGCTTGCACATCGGTCTCTGCCTTTTTTTGTAAATCCTCAGAAAGCTCTAAACTTCTAAGTTCTTTATTTGCCTCTTGTCGCGCACTGCGAACACTTATCTTGGCGTCTTCTGCCTCGGCCTTGGCCTGTTTAACCAAGTCGCGTCTACGTTCCTCGGTTAGTGGTGGGACACTAATAATAATATTATCACCATTATTCATCGGATTAAATCCAAGATTAGCGTTCATGATAGCTTTTTCAATTTCATGAAGCATGTTTTTTTCCCAAGGCTGTACCAATAATGTTCTGGCATCGGGTGTATTAACGTTGGCAACTTGGGAAAGCGGTGTCTGGGAGCCATAATATTCTACCATAACCCCGGATAACATTACAGGTGTGGCCTTGCCAGCACGAATTTTTGTAAAAGCCTTTTCCAAATGCGCAATGGCTAAATCCATACTTTCTTCTGTAGCATCTAATACAAACTTAATGTCTTCGTCCATGTTTCAATTTTAAAATAACCAATTCAACATAAATTATACCAAAATCTTATAGATTTACCACAGTACCAATGTTTTCACCGTCCACTATTTTAAGGAGGTTACCTTTCTTGTTCATATCAAATACGACTATAGGCAGTTCATTTTCCTGGCTTAAGGTAAATGCCGTGGTGTCCATTACTTTTAATCCCTTGGATAACACTTCTTTAAAGGAAAGTGTATCAAATTTTGTTGCGGTTTTATCCTTTTCCGGATCTGAAGTATAAATGCCATCTACCCTAGTACCTTTTAGGATAACGTCCGCTTCTATTTCGATAGCTCGTAAAACTGCGGCAGAGTCTGTAGTAAAATAAGGGTTTCCGGTACCTCCTCCAAATATAACCACCCGTCCCTTTTCTAGGTGACGAATCGCCCGCCTTCGGATAAAAGGTTCTGCAACCTCATTAATTTTAATGGCAGATTGCAACCGGGTTTGCATACCTTTGATTTCTAAGGCACTCTGAAGTGCAAGACCGTTAATTACTGTAGCCAACATTCCCATATGGTCCCCTTGTACCCTATCCATACCATTACTGGCACCAGATACGCCACGGAAAATATTACCACCACCAATAACTATGGCTACTTCTACACCTTTGTCTACAACTTCTTTTATTTCATCTGCATATTCAGCAAGTCGCTTAGGATCTATCCCATATTGCCTTTCTCCCATTAGGGCTTCTCCACTCAGTTTTAAAAGTATCCGTTTATATATCATGGTTTGCAGTTAAATCCCAGCAAAAATAGTCAAAAAAAATTATGAAGCGCTTTGTATGCAAATCAATATCAACACTAATTATTTCATAAGATATGCCATAGATTTTATTTAAATTTGTGATCTTGTACCGATTAATAGGCAAGGGGCAAATTATGTATCCCTATAAATCTGAAAAATAGAAGAAATGAAGAAATTAGTGATTGTTTTTTTAATTGGGATTGTGCTTTACGGTTGTGGTAGTACCAAAAGCTTACTAAGTGTAGACAAAACTCCCATTCTAGTCCATTTAGATTTGGTAAATGTGGTAGACGATAAGGTAAAGGTAACTATAAACCCTGGAGCTTTTGCCTCTGATAATGTCTCCTTTTTTATTCCAAAAACAGTACCAGGAACCTATAGCACAGACAATTATGGTCAGTATATAGAGAGTTTTAAAGCCTATAATTATGAAGGAGCTGAATTAACTGTTACCAAAGGCGACGAAAATACTTGGAATATTGCTAATGCATCTGCTTTGGACAAGGTAACTTATTTTGTAAATGATACCTATGACTCTGAAGGGGAAGTGGAAAGCCCGGTTTTTTCACCTGCCGGTACCAACATTCTTAAAGGGGAAAATTTTATGCTCAATTTGCACGGCTTTGTGGGCTATTTTACTGGCTTAAGTGAAGTTCCTTATGAGCTGACAATTGAACGACCATCTATTCTAAAACCGGCAACCTCATTACCAAAAAAGACTGGAATAGATGAAATCGAAAACGTGGATATTTATACTGCCTCACGCTACTTTGAGGTAATAGATAATCCCATCATGTATGCTAAGACAACTCCTATTTCTTTTAGAATAAAGGATATAGACGTTATTCTTAGTGTTTATTCTCCTAATGGTGTATATACAGCTGAAAGTTTGAAAGAGTCTATGCAGAAAATGATGGAAGGTCAAAAGGCTTTTTTAGGAGATGTCAACAGTACGCCACAATATAATATTCTACTCTATCTTTCTACTTTAGAGGAAACAGATGCCTCTGGTTTCGGGGCCCTGGAGCACCATACTTCAACAGTAGTGGTTCTGCCGGAACAAATGCCAAAAGAAAGCTTGGAACAAGCTATGGTAGATGTGGTCTCTCATGAGTTTTTCCATACACTAACTCCTTTAAACGTGCATTCTGAGGAAATCCACTATTTTGATTTCAATGATCCTAAAATGTCACAACACCTTTGGATGTACGAAGGGACTACAGAGTATTTTGCCAATCTGTTTCAAATTCAGCAAGGCTTAATTGATGAGGCTGAATTTTTTGATCGCATAGTAGACAAAGTTCAGAATTCTAAAGGTTATGATGATTCCATGTCATTTACTGAAATGAGTAAAAATATTTTGGTAGATCCTTATAAACCTAACTATGCCAACGTTTACGAAAAAGGAACTCTGATTAACATGGCTTTGGATCTTACCATTCGTGATTTAAGCAATGGTGAAAAAGGAGTACTATGGTTAATGAAAGAATTATCCAAAAAATATGGGCCTAGTACGCCTTTTAAGGATGATGTTTTAATAGATGAGATTGCAGACCTCACTTATCCTGAAGTTAAGGCATTTTTTGAGACTCATGTTATTGGGACAACTCCAATAGATTATGACTTTTACTTAGCTAAAGTAGGCTTGAGTATTGCTCGTGAGGATCAGCCCACGGGTTATTTTTTAGACGGGGATATTCCTTATATCGA
>CAYTDS010000042.1:9614-13541 GCA_964436555.1 uncultured Flavobacteriaceae bacterium
ACGGGTTATTTTTTAGACGGGGATATTCCTTATATCGATGTGGATCAGAACAACGGAAATGCTATTTTTATTCGGGAGGGAATAGAATTAAATAATTTTTTCAAAGATTTAGGAGCCAAAGGAGGCGATGTTATCAAAAGTATTGACGGTGTTGCCATTAATTTAGAAAGTATTCGCCCAATTATAGGTGAAAGTTTTGGTTGGGATGCTAATAAAGATATTAGTATTGAAGTTCTTCGTGCCGAGGAGACCATTATTTTAAATGGTAAAGCGGGCACTCCATTATTGAATGCCATGAAGTTAGTTCCTTTGGAAAATGTTAGTGATGAGCATCTAAAGTTAAGGGCGAGTTGGATGAAGGGATAGCATAAGCATCAGTTAATAAAAAAGCCGCATTTCTTTCAAGAAATGCGGCTTTTTTGGTTATTTATTTTACTTATTATCCAAGTGCGACTCTTTCAAAAGCGGTAACTTTTAAATTAGCATCAGCAGATTTTACATACTGAGCGACGGTAATTTTACTGTCTTTTATAAAGTCTTGGTTCACCAAGGTATTATCCTTAAAGAAACGATTTAATTTTCCTTTTGCGATGTTGTCCAACATGTTCTCTGGTTTGCCTTCTTGACGCAATACGTCTTTTGCAATTTCTATTTCTTTGTCGATGATTGATTGGTCTACAGAATTTTCATCTAAAGCAACAGGGTTCATAGCAGCGGCCTGCATGGCAACATCTTTTGCAAGAACATCAGCACCTTTTACCGCCGCGGAAAGTCCAACCAAAGTAGCAATCCGATTTCCAGCATGGATATATGACCCGACAAAAGGGGCGTTCAATCTTTTAAAACCGCCAATTTCTATTTTCTCGCCAATAACTCCGGTTTGCTCAATTAGTTTTTCTTGAACTGTAATGTTTTTGTAGCTTGCAGCAAGAAAAGCATCCTTAGTTTCAAAATTTAATGCCATTTCAGCAAATTCATTGGCTAAGTTCACAAAACTTTCATTTTTTGCAACAAAGTCAGTTTCGCAGTTCAAAGAGATAACCACACCAGAGGTGTTATCGGAACTTACCTTTGCAATAGCGGCACCTTCGGAAGATTCTCTATCCGATCTATTAGCTGCAACTTTTTGACCTTTTTTGCGTAAAATTTCAATTGCTTTCTCAAAATCGCCGTCTGCTTCAACTAATGCTTTTTTACAGTCCATCATGCCTGCACCGGTGGTTTGTCTTAATTTGTTTACGTCGGCTGCTGTTATATTTGCCATTTTTTTTTAAAGTTTTAATATGGGCTACAAGTTTACTTGTATCCGATGTTAAATTAATAATTTGTTTAAAAACTGGGTTAAGGGAAGATTATTCTATTCCTCCTTTAACGTTATCCTGCCATTCTTTAAGCTCATCCCATTTTCCTTCTGCAGCCATTTTTGCTTGTTTTGGCCATGAAGCAGGATTTTTGGAGCCATAGTTAGATCCCTCAGCTACAAGAATTTCATTTAATTCATCCTCAGTTTTTTTTGCAAGATCAGCAAAAGTTAGAATTCCGTTGGCTTGAAAAATTTCGGCAATTTTGGGACCTATACCTTCAACTTGGGTTAAATCGTCAGTAGCTGCTTTAGCTTTCGTTTCTGTTGTAGAAGATGATTTAGATTCAGTAGCTTCTTCCTCAGGTGACTTTTCAGATTTACGCTCGGTAAGTCCTTCTGTTACAGCATTAGCTACATGAGTTAGTATGGCTTCAATAGATTTTGAAGCATCATCATTTGCAGGAATTATAAAATCAATAGGTCTTGGATCCGAATTGGTATCCACCATTGCAAAAACAGGAATGTTTAATTTTAAAGCCTCTTTTACAGCAATGTGCTCTCTCATTGTATCTACTACAAAAAGTGCAGCAGGTAATCTTGTCATGTCAGCTATTGAACCAAGGTTCTTTTCTAACTTAGCACGTAGACGATCTACTTGCAAACGTTCTTTTTTGGAAAGGGTAAGAAATGTACCGTCTTTTTTCATTCGGTCTATAGAAGCCATTTTCTTAACGGCTTTTCTAATAGTAACGAAATTGGTCAACATTCCACCGGGCCATCTTTCTGTAATGAAGGGCATATTCATTTTTGCGGCCTTTTCCGCAACGATATCTTTTGCTTGTTTTTTAGTAGCTACAAATAATATTTTTCTGCCGGAAGATGCAATCTTTTTCAAGGCATCATTTGCCTCTTCTAACTTTGCAACTGTTTTGTATAGGTTGATGACGTGTATTCCGTTACGCTCCATGTAGATATAGGGCGCCATGTTCGGATTCCACTTTCTTGTTAGGTGTCCAAAGTGCACACCTGCATCCAATAATTCTTTAATTTCAATGTTACTTGCCATTTTTCTTATTTAGTTTACGTTCTTTTGAATTAGCAATGCAAAGGTGGCACACAAGAGTGTAGCCTGATGCATTTAGATGCTAAACTAATAGTACCCTGTTTTCCTGTAGGAATTTTTGGGATTTTTAATTTACCCCATGACTGGGATATTTCAAGGAACTTTATTAATACTATTTTTAATCTAATTCTTATTGTTCTACTATCATTATGTAACCTAAAGAGCTTAAAAAGCAATGAGGTATTAACGCTTGGAGAACTGGAATTTTTTACGGGCTTTTTTCTGACCAAATTTCTTACGCTCTACCATTCTTGGGTCTCTTGTAAGTAATCCTTCCGGCTTTAAAATACCTCTGTTTTCTGTATCAACATCACAAAGTGCTCTGGATAATGCTAAACGAATAGCTTCGGCCTGGCCGGTAATGCCACCCCCGAATACGTTAACTTTTACATCAAAACCACCTTCATTGTTGGTTAATGCAAAAGGCTGCTGCACTTTATACTGCAAGGTTGCGGTTGGGAAATACTCGCTTATATCCCTTTTGTTAATAGTAATCGTTCCTTTACCTTTTGATAAATAAACACGGGCAACGGCTGTTTTTCTTCTGCCAATTTTATGAATTACTTCCATTACTTAAGGTCGTTTAAGTTAATTGCACTTGGTTTTTGTGCTTCTTGATCATGAGCTGATCCAACATATACTTTTAGATTTCTAAAAAGTTCCGCGCCTAGTTTGTTTTTAGGTAGCATGCCTTTTACAGATTTCTCTACAATACGCTCCGGATGTTTTGCCAAGACGTCTTTTGCTACGGCAGATCTTTGTCCTCCAGGATATCCAGTGTAATGAATATAGGTTTTAGAATCCCATTTCTTACCGGATAAATTTATTTTTTCAGCATTGATAACAATTACATTATCCCCGCAATCTACATGCGGTGTAAAACTGGGTTTGTATTTCCCTCTAAGTAATTTTGCTACTTTAGAAGCAAGACGACCCAATATTTCTCCTTCAGCATCTACTAACACCCATTGCTTGTCAACAGTGGCTTTATTGGCTGAAATAGTCTTGTAGCTTAATGTGTCCACACTAATATTTTTAATAATTAAACACTCCAATCCCTTTAACGGGCTGCAAATGTAAACTAATTCTATGGAATTGCAAATGCTTCTACCCTAAATATTTGTTGAATTTCTTGAGAGCGCATAAAATTTAGCAAATGGTTAAATATTGAAGTAATTTCTGTAAAGATAAAATAGATAGTCGGCTCTTCAGACCTCATTTTTGTTACAAGCTTTCCGTGCCTTTATGGCTTGATTACTAAAACGTATTTCAATATATCGGCGGTAATAAGTAAGCAAATTAGGTAAGAAATAACTTTAAATTTAAAATATAAGGATGCTTTTAACGTTAGTACGGATAATAATCCCCATAAAATTTAAATGATGACTTTAAATAGAGTTTTGTTTTTATTTGTTTTAGTGCTATTTCTATCTTGTTCATCAGACAAGGACAATGAGAATGAAGGAGGAAGCAATGCCATAGTGGGCGTTTGGGACCTTAC
>CAYTDS010000043.1:0-1963 GCA_964436555.1 uncultured Flavobacteriaceae bacterium
CCCTGATGGTCAAAATACATACCGTTAGAACGTCCCGCATTTTCCATAAAAACAGAAACGGTATTGGTCTTGGCGTCCCATTTTATAATACGGTCATTGGGCTGGTCGGTAAAAAAGACATTTCCGTCTGCATCCACAGCCGGACCTTCTGTGAATTTATAGTCGGCCGAAACCAAGGTAAGTTCGGCACCATCGGCGATGATGGAATTTTCTTGAGCATTACAGGAGTCGCCCAGCAAGCCGGCACCTGAAATGATAATAAAAAAGGAATAGGAGGTAATTTTCATATGTATTTGTTTTTAATGTCTAATCTCAAATGTCAAAAGTCTAATGTCGAATGTCCAAGAATTAATCGTTGTTGGTTGTTCGTTGTTGGTTGTTCGTGTGAATTTGAATTTATTTCTTGAACTTGAACTTGAACTTGTTTTTGAATTTCAGCTTCCATCAACGAATAACGATCAACGAATAACTAAAAAAAGTTTCTGGTTTCAAGTTTCTTGTTTGATGAATTTCCATAATTGAATTTGTATTTGATTTTTGAGCTCAATCAATCCATCAACGAACAACCAACAACTATCAACTAAAATCTATCAACTAAAAAACTTAAAAATTCCCAATGCGCCTACGCCTACAATGCTGATAATACTAATCCAAAGGATAAGGTCATATAGGAAATTAGGTTTAAAAAGGGGATTCAAGCGGTAATATCGGAAATAAATGGCAGCATACACCACCAAAAACAATAAAAATGAGCCAACAATGCCTCCCGTTATAACCATCATTACAGGTAGTTGAATAAAGACAAAGGCAATGGCCCACAGTATAGGAATGACCCAAGCCAAGATAGCTACGGTTCGTTTACGAATCGCGAAATGGCTAAAATCAATCCATCCGATTTGTCCAAAAATATCGGTAAGTTGTCGCGTCCATGCTGCAAGGGCAGCGAACAAGGTAGAGAATAAGGTCACAAACGCTCCGATAAGAAAGGCTATTTTGGCACCTGGTCCCAGAGATTCGGTATACATGGCAGATAGGGTTTCTACCAGACCATAGCCTTCCATAATATTGCCTTGTACATGTAGAACAGCGGCCCCCAATAGATAAAATGCGGCAGTCACGGAGGTATAGACTAACATGGCAATGACGGCATCCAGTTGCATCACTTTGATCCAGCCTCTAGCTCGTAAGCGCCATGCTTCTGAATTGTCATTTTTTCCGGTATAGCTGGCATATCCTTTTTCAAGACACCAATAGTTATAATGTATAATCTCGTCTCCCCCGACCCCGGTAATGCCAAAAGCTCCAAAGGCCACGGCTAAGGCAGCTTTGGGCAAATTGAATTGAAGGCCACTCCAAATATTTTCCCAAGAGATGGAGTAGGGGGTAAATTTTAGGAAATAGAGTGAAGCAAAAGTAAACAACGTAAAGAAAGCAATCATCCATAAAGAAAAGGACTCTATGAATTTGTAATACCCCCGAAACACCATTAAGGCTACTACAATGGCGATTAGAAAACAATAAAAAGTAACGCTGACTACATCCGAAGTCATGTGCAGAATAATTGCAACCCCACCGATAATACCACCTACCTGTAAAAGTTTAATAATCATGACCAGAAAGACCGTCCAAACCGACCATTTTGCCTTTCCGAAACGGGGTCCGGGTAATTTATTAAAGGCTTGCATGGCGGTTTCTCCTGTGAGGATGGTATGTTTTCCAAATTCTAGTTGCACAGCTACTTTAATAATACAACTTAGAATAATGACCCAAAACGTTATGAAGCCCGCTTTGGCACCCAATGCTGTGGTGGCAATCAACTCACCGGACCCAACTATGGATGCAGATAAAATAAAACCGGGTCCTAAAAACTTAAGTTTTCCCCGAAAGGAATCGGGAGGTTCTTTTATTTTATCGGCTGATAATACATACGGGTCTGTGGTTTCGGCCATTAGGATGGATTAGA
>CAYTDS010000043.1:2063-11672 GCA_964436555.1 uncultured Flavobacteriaceae bacterium
AAAAGTTTCTGGTTTCAAGTTTCTGGTTGTTTTGAACAATTTCATGAATTTGTATTTGCTTTTTGAATTTGTATTTGTTTTGAATCATTTTTCATAACTATCAACCATCAACGAGCAACCAACAACGAACAACCAACAACGATTTAAAGATTTTTCAAAAAGTCCATATTGTGCTGCATACTTTCAAAGGGTGTACTGGCATATTCTTCCTGTTCAATAAAAATATGTTTTACGCCCGAGGATTTGATGTTGTTCATCAGCGCTTCAACATTGAGTACTCCTTTTCCGAATTCCGTACTTTCTTTTTTGGTCAGGTCCATGTCTTTTAAGTGCCACAATGGAAAACGTCCCGGATAACGTTTAAAATAATCGAAAGGATCATTTCCAGTCACGACCACCCAACCCAGATCGAGTTCCATATGCACCAATTCAGCTTCAGTATTATCCATCAGCACGTCATATAGCACGGTGCCATCTACGGAATCAAACTCATAATCATGGTTGTGATACCCAAATTTAATTCCTCTTTTCTCACAATCTTCACCGGCTTTATTAAACGACGCTGCAACTCTTTTATAATTATCTATGGTTTGACCTTCGGAAGGCATACTGGAACAGATTAAGTATTCCTGACCGGATTCTGCAGCTTCATCCATGGTCTTTTGCCATTGATCATCTAAAGCTACATGGCCGCTTTTTAAATTCATACCCAAATCATCGCAGACTTTTTTTATCTCTTTGGGTTCTAAACCATAATAATGCCCTTTCTTACTTTTCGCAGATTCAATTTTTTTAATTCCCAAAGCGGCAATTTTTTTAAGGGTACCTATGGCATCAGCATCCATTTCTTTACGAAATGTATATAATTGCACGCCCAGATTTTTCGCTTTCTTTTTCATTTCAAAATTAGGGAGGGCAAAGGTGGGTAACAAAATGGAACCTGCAGCTAAAGTGCTGGTTTGCATTATAAAATCTCTACGTGTTTTCATGATAAGCTATCTATTGGGTTGTTGAATTCATTGTAGTTGGCTTTAAAAAGGACAAAAGGCAACCCTCTAAAATAGTGTAAAATTTTGATACCGGGAAAGCATGGGTCTTTGTATTTTTACCAAAAACCATTTTTAATGAATTCCAGACAAGACCAGTTACAGGCATTTGACCGATTACTTACCATAATGGATGAATTAAGGGAAAAATGTCCTTGGGATAAAAAGCAAACCCTTCAAAGTTTGCGGCATTTGACCATTGAGGAAACCTATGAATTGGGAGATGCAATTTTGGATAACAATTTACAGGAAATAAAAAAGGAATTGGGTGATTTGTTACTGCATCTCGTTTTTTATGCCAAAATTGGAAGTGAAACAGGAGATTTTGATATTGCCGATATAGCCAACAGCATTTCTGATAAGTTAATTAACCGGCATCCGCACATTTATGGGAATGTAATTGTTGAAAATGAGGAAGAGGTAAAGCAAAATTGGGAAAAGATAAAATTACAGGAAGGGAAGAAAAGTGTTCTGGAAGGGGTGCCGGTTAGTTTGCCTGCTTTGGTAAAAGCCAATCGCATTCAGGACAAGGTCGCCGGAGTAGGATTTGATTGGGAAGAACCCGGTCAGGTTTGGGACAAGGTACAGGAGGAACTTTCGGAATTACAGGAGGAAGTGCAATCAGGTAATTTGGACCGGATGGAAGCTGAGTTTGGCGATGTCTTGTTCT
The DNA here is from genome assembly GCA_964436555.1 of uncultured Flavobacteriaceae bacterium. Classification (GTDB taxonomy): domain Bacteria; phylum Bacteroidota; class Bacteroidia; order Flavobacteriales; family Flavobacteriaceae; genus Aurantibrevibacter. The sequence goes on from CAYTDS010000043.1 coordinate 3,780, forward strand.
CTATGGTAAACTATGGTCGCTTTCTAAATATTAACCCGGAAAATGCGTTGGAAAGAACCAATAAGAAATTTTTGAAACGTTTTCAATATCTGGAGCAAAAGGCTACCGAAATGGGAAAATCTTTGAAAGATATGACGTTGGCCGAAATGGATATTTTTTGGGAGGAGGCCAAGAAATTGCCTGCCAATCCATAAACTACTTTATTTTACTAGAGGTGCTACTTAGTTTTAAATTTTAAAAGAAACGCCAACCAAAAGTACAGGGAAGCGATTATCTTTGCCGCTCAAAAAAGCGAACCCAGTGCAACGTTACACCAAAGAATTCAAATACAATTTGAAGCTGTCATTCCCGGTAATATTGGGCATGTTGGGTCACACTTTTGTTGCCTTTGCCGACAATATTATGGTAGGACAGTTGGGAACAGCTGAGTTGGCAGCCGTATCTTTAGGAAACAGCTTTGTTTTTATCGCTATGTCTTTGGGTATCGGTTTTTCTACCGCCATCACCCCATTGGTTGCAGAGGCCGATGGTGCCGGCAATCAGGCCGACGGAAAGAGTGCTTTAAAACACGGGCTGGTATTGTGCACTGTTTTGGGATTGGCACTTTTCGGGATTATTTTACTGTGTAAACCATTAATGTACTTAATGAAACAGCCCCCCGAAGTGGTAGAACTTGCCATTCCGTATATGGATTTGGTTGCTTTTTCGTTAGTGCCGTTGATTATCTTTCAGGCTTTTAAACAGTTTTCTGAAGGTTTGTCTCAAACCAAATATCCTATGTATGCTACGGTAGTAGCCAACATAGTCAATATAGTCCTTAACTATTTGTTGATATTCGGCACTTTTGGTTTTCCCAAATGGGGAATTGTAGGTGCTGCGGTGGGCACATTGGTATCTAGAATTGCAATGGTAATCTTTATTTGGGTGGTGCTAAAAAACAAAAAGAAGTTTCATAACTATGTTACCGGCTTTAGTTTTAGAACGCTTGAAAAAAAGGTGTTAAAGAAAATCATCGATTTGGGATTTCCTTCAGCCTTACAAATGTTTTTTGAGGTGGCGATTTTTACTGCGGCAATCTGGCTAAGCGGAGTTTTAGGGAAAAATGCACAAGCCGCTAACCAAATAGCCCTCAACCTGTCGAGTATGACGTTTATGGTAGGGATGGGTCTAGGGGTTGCAGCTATGATTCGCGTAGGGAATCAAAAAGGATTGCAAAATTTCACGGAGTTAAGGAGAATAGCACAATCTATTTTCTTTCTTACTTTTTTATTGGAAGTAGTGTTTGCAGGACTCTTCCTGATATTTAGATATTGGTTGCCAACAGTATATTTGGATGTAAATGATGTCGCCAATCAGGCAGACAATACGGAAGTTATTTTATTAGCTGCACAGCTTTTATTGGTGGCTGCTTTCTTTCAAATTTCTGATGGATTGCAAGTGGTTATTTTAGGAGCCTTAAGGGGTTTACAAGATGTCAAAATTCCTACTTTGATTACCTTTATAGCCTATTGGATGATAGGTTTTCCGATTAGTTTCTATTTGGGATTATATACTTCCTTTGAAAGTGCCGGAATTTGGCTGGGATTATTGGCAGGTCTAACGGCATCTGCTATAATGTTGTATATTCGGTTTAATTATTTGACAAAGAAGTTAATAGTAAAGGGGGACTGAGCCTGTCGAAGCCATTAGTTTTAAGTTGGCAGTGCTCAGTAGTACAATTACAACAACTTAATCCGGAAAACGGTTGCACAATACTTGTGATAGAAATCAAAATGAGTTCCTTGATGCGCTAAATAGGAAGCTGAGGAATAAAATTTAATTTAAAAAAGGATAAAACAACAGGCATGGAATTACCAAAATTTATACTGGGCGACAATACGGATCTGCCCACGGCCATATTTGTTATTCATACAGAATACCCGAGGTTCATTATCAATTTGGAGGATGATGAGGTAGAATGGCTCGAAGAGTTTTCCATTGAAGATGAAAAAGATTTAGAGTCAGAGGTAGAGGGTCTTATAGAACAAGCTACTGCATTTTACGATAGGGAAGTGTCCCGATACGAAGAATAAAACACTATGCTGGAAACTTTGATAGCGTATGATAAAGAACTTTTCCTTTTCCTGAACAATCTGGGTAGTAGTACCTGGGATGGATTTTGGTTATTTCTTACCAATAAATGGAGTTCCATTCCACTTTACCTGTTTCTGGCCTATTTGTCCTTTAAAACCTTAGGATGGAAACAAACCTTTTTTTTAATTATAGCGGCAGCATTACTCATTTTGGTTACCGATCAATTGGCAAATTTCTTTAAATACGGCGTGCAACGATTGCGGCCTTGTTATGACCCAACGGTGAATGAAGCAATGCGGTTAGTGAAGGCTTCATGTGGAGGTAAATTTGGTTATTTTTCTGCACATGCCGGAAATTCTGCTGCCATAGCTTTTTTCTTTAGTTATTTATTGGGCAGAAAGTATCCGTACGTAATGTTATTTCTTATAGTTTGGGCAATTTTAGTGGCCTACAGTCGCATTTATATAGGGGTGCATTTTCCGTTAGATGTTCTTTCCGGAATGGCAATTGGAACGCTCATGGGGTGGATTTCTGTAAAGTTATTTATCTTTACTCTTCCTAAAACGCTTGAATGATATCGAATAAAAGATATTGGTTTTTATTGCTTCTTACCGTTCTGGTGTATATCCTTGGGATGTTTGTTACCCTTTTTGAAAACGATTCTGCTCAGTTTGCTGTTATGGCCATGCGGATGTATCAGGAGAACGATTTTATCAATTTATTCAAAGGACCGGAACCCTATCTGGATAAACCTCATATGCATTATTGGTTGGCAGCTCTATCCTTTAAGATTTTTGGACTTTATGATTGGGCGTATCGTATTCCTGGAATTTTAGCTTCGCTTTTGGGCGCTTACAGTTGTTATGGTTTGGGTAAGGTATTGTACACGAAAGAGGTCGGAAAGTTGTCTGCCCTTATTTTTTTAACCGCCCAGACCATTGTATTATCCAATATTGATGTCCGCACAGACGCGGTACTAACCGGATTTACTATTTTTTCTATATGGCAACTAGCAGCTTACATAGAATCCCGGTCTCTGGTCAATATCGTTCTTGGTGCTTTTGGAGCCGGGATAGCTTTCTCGACCAAGGGGCAGATTGCATTGCTTGTCATTGGCTTGCCTATCCTTTGCCATTTGGTATATACCCGAAAATGGACTGTTTTAGCAAGTTGGAAGCTTATTCTTGGTGTATTGGCTTTCGGAATTACTATTGCTCCGATGCTTTATGCCTACTATCTTCAATTTGATATGCATCCGGAACTCATAATTCGCGGAAAAGGAAATCGAAGCGGGATTTTCTTTATTTTTTGGGAACAGAGTTTTGAACGTCTTAGCGGAGAAGGAATGGGAAAAAACAGCAGCGATTACTTCTTTTTCTTTCATACATTTTTATGGGTTTTTCTTCCGTGGACGGTTTTGGGCATAGTTGCTTTTGGGAGCAAATTCAAGCTATTTTTCAAGTCGAAGTTTCAGGTAGTGTCGAAATATGAGTTTTTGACGCTGGGCGGAATTACCCTCATATTTGCGTTGATCAGTTTTGCGCAATTTAAATTACCCCACTATCTAAATATCGTTATTCCTCTTTTTGCTGTACTTACAGCGTCCTATATTACTACTTTGATTCGCGATAAACATAAGCGAACCATGAAAGCTTTGTTAGGGTTTCAGTATTTTATTTTGTGTTTGGTTTTTGTTGTATCGGTGCTCATCTGTTATTTTGTTTTTAAAATAGAAAGTGTTTATGCCCATGTACTCCTCATCATTTTATTGCTGTCGATTATCTATTTTAGTTTAAAAAGGGAATCTTACTTTTCGCGACTCATTACGATATCGGTATGTGCCTCTTTATTGTTGAATATGGTGCTGAATACTAATTTTTATCCTTCTCTTTTGGGCTATCAAGCGGGTTCCAATATGGCGAAACTTGTTTCAGAGAACAATATTCCGGTTGAGGAAATTTATAAATTATCCCCAAGACATACCTGGTCTTTGGATTTTTATAATCAGGAGCCGGTTAAGATTGTTTCTTGGGAAAAGATGGATAAGAATACTGCGATGTGGTTATATGTAACGGATGCAGAATTGAATCAGCTCAAAATGGAGGGTTTTGATTGGGATCAACAGTTAACTGTGGCCGATTTTAGAATTACCCGTTTGAATGCGACATTCTTGAATCCCGCCACCCGAAAAGGTGTGTTAGAGCGCATGCATTTAATCCACCTGCATTAATTTTTTTTGACTTTAAGACGTTATTCTCCCTGAGAAAGGATAGTTAAATCCGGTTTTTTTAAATGGTAGTATATTCCGATAAGGGAGACAAAAGCCGTTATCAGAAAGAACAGCATACTAATACTTACAGAGCTATTTTGGTCCAAGCCCAACCAAAGCGCACCATAGAAAAAGGTTACTTCTCTACTCCCGATACCTCCTATGGTTAAGGGGAGTACGGAAACCAGAGAGGAAACCAGAAAAATAAATAGATAGGCTAAAATTTGTTCATCAATGCTCAAGGCTTTCAGGATGCAAAAAGCACTGATAATTTGAGCTAATTGTACCCATGCAGCAAATAAAAACGATTTCCAAAATACAGGTAGGACATAGGCGAAATACCTTTTGTTTATCCACCAAAAAGTAGCGATACTAAGCGGCATGAGTAGTAACCATACCAGCTGATATTCCTTTATAAAGTCATTCGAAATAAAAAGAACAAAAATACAGGCATACACCAATAGCAGTAGCATACCACTGAGTCGATCCAAAACCAATACACTAACCACTTTTTTGGTAGGGACCTCAAAATGTTTCTTAATCAAATAGCCTTTGTAAGCATCTCCGCCAATACCTCCGGGAAGAAAGAGGTTGTAAAACATTCCCAGAAGGTAGAGTTTGATATTACTTTTTTGTGTGAGAAGCACTTGTATTTGATGAAAATACAGATTGAGTCGAACGGATGAAATCACTTTGGAAAGCACAAAGAAGACTAACGCCAAAAGAAGGTAAACAGGGTTCGCTTTTTTAAGGATGATAATGACCTCACCTATATCGAGTTTAGAAAAAACGAAATAAATAAGTATCGCACTAACAGCAATTTTTAAAAAAGTGATAAGCGATTTACGCGGGTTGGTCGCCAATGGTAATATTTTTAATTCTGTAGGGTCTTTTGTTTTGCGATTCGTAATAGGTACGGATCAATAGTTCCATGACAATACCAATGGTAAACAATTGAATTCCGGCTAATATAAACATCAAACCAAATATCAAAAGTGGTCGGTTGCCAATATCTTCTCCCATAAATTTTACGATTAAGAGATAGATATTGATAAAAACCCCAAGTATAATCAAGAGAAAACCAAAAATGCCAAAAAGGTGAATAGGGCGTTGAAAATATTTTCGGATGAAGAGTAAAAGCATCATATCGGCTACTACCTTAAAGACACGTTCCAAACCATATTTGGATACCCCGGCATTTCTGGCGTGATGTTTTACCGGCACCTGTTTTATCTGTGCTCCTTCCAAATGAGCAAGAAGAGTAATAAAACGATGCATTTCCCCGTATAGATTCAAGTCTTTGGCAATATCTTTTGTAAATACTTTTAGGGCACAACCATTATCCTTAATATCTAACTTTGTTACCCTTCGAACCATAAAATTGGCAATTTTCGAAGGAATTTTTTTAACCAAGGAATCTTTTCTTTTTTGACGGATTCCGGTGACTACATCATATTCTCCACTAACCGCATAAGCCAGCATTTGTGGAATATCGCTGGGGTCATTCTGTAAATCCCCATCCATGGTGATGATATATTCCCCTTTGGCATAATCAATTCCGGCTGCAAGGGCCAGACTCTGGCCGTAATTTTTTTTCAGGGCAAGGAGGTGGACTTTTTCATCTTTCATCTCTTTAACTACCTTACGCGTGCGATCTTTGGAAAAATCGTCTACATATATAATTTCATAGTTGTAACCTATTAGACTTTCATGTATTCTTTGTGTAAGAAGGGAAACATTATCTTCCTCATTATATAAGGGGACAACAATGGAAAGGATGTCTGTTGTGGTAATTTGCATTTAGTTAATATATGGATGGAGCAAATTTAGGTTTTTTATTTTAGTTCCTCTAGATAGCTTTGAAACAACAGGTCTGCCGCTTTAAAGGGAGAAACTTTGTTTTCCTTTACTTTTAGTAACAACTTCTCCAATTGTTTTTTTAACTTTTTATTTTCTTGTAAATGCAATTTTAATCTATCATTTACCGTCTGCAGTAGCCAAAATGTATTCTGATTTTGTCGTTTTTCAGCAAATGTCCCATCATTTGTAGTCTCTGTGACATATTGGGTTATCATTTCCCAAATTTCAACTAATCCCAATTGCTCTTGAGCAGAGCAGGTAACTACTTTGGGAATCCAGCCATTTTCTTTCGGAGGGAATAGATGTAGTGCTTTGGTAAATTCGCGCTGGGCCAATTTTACTTTTTGAAGGTTGTCGCCGTCCGCTTTATTTATGGCAATGGCATCTGCCATTTCTATAATACCTCGCTTAATTCCCTGCAGTTCATCACCTGCACCAACCAATTGCAACACCAAGAAAAAATCTACCATACTGTGAACAACAATTTCACTTTGTCCTACACCAACCGTTTCTATAAGTATGATGTTGTATCCTGCTGCCTCACAAACTAGTATTGTTTCTTTAGTATTTTCTGCAACACCTCCCAAAAACTCTCTAGAAGGGGAGGGTCTTACAAAGGCATTCGAATCTTTTACAAGTTCATGCATTCTTGTTTTATCTCCAAGAATACTTCCCTTAGTCAGTGAGCTGGAAGGATCAATTGCTAATACCGCTACTTTGTTTCCCAAGGCAGTTAGCATTTTTCCAAAGGTTTCAATAAACGTACTTTTTCCAACACCGGGAGGCCCAGTAATTCCTATTCGGATGCTATTTATGTTGGGAAGTAAACAATTATCGATAATTTCTCTGGCCTTTTCCCTATCTGTGCTTTTGGTGCTCTCCAGCAAGGTTATTACCCTGCCTAAAGCAGTCTTATTACCCTGTAAAAGATCTTTAAGCAGTATATTTACGGAAGGAAACTGTTTTCTAAAAGATTTAATTTTAGAAACTCCTGCTTGACTAATATTTTTTTTTCGACTCAAATTTACTTGTTAATAGGAACGCTGATTTTTGTCAGCTCCCAAGCCAAAGTAAGATACAATTGCGTATCATTTTCAAAAGAAATAGTAAAACTTTCCGCACTGTTGGATAAAACCTCGGTGGCAACGTCTACATTAACTACATCAAAACTGGGACTTCTAGTGGTTTCTTTACCTCCACTACTTAAGGTAACACCCCAATCTGGAACGTCACTATTGAAGATAACCTTCCAGCTTTGTTCATAAGGAATAGTCCATAACGAGTACGTTCCTGCGGGGAGGTTTTTATCAATAATTTTAATGTCTGTCTTTGTTGTAAATACTGTAGGCTCATTGGCCCCGGTACGCCATACTTCCCCATATGGGACTAATTCTCCAAAAATTTGACGTCCTTTTTTAAATGGGCTGCTATAATTTACCACCACTTCCAAGCCGTTTTTTGTATACGATGCAGTTCTTTGAGGGCTGTGCTTTTTTGTTTGGTCCTGCATATATGGCATGGCTACAAAATAAAATAAAACCGCTATCACTGCAGCTATAATTAGAATCCATTTGGCAATTTTCATTAGATTTTTTTAAGAATTTATAGTCTTTTATTTAACCAAATCTAAATTAGTAAATCAAATCTAGATAAGGGTATTGTTTTGGGTTTCTCTTGTGGTAAAGTTTTAA
>CAYTDS010000043.1:11772-13529 GCA_964436555.1 uncultured Flavobacteriaceae bacterium
AAATCAAATCTAGATAAGGGTATTGTTTTGGGTTTCTCTTGTGGTAAAGTTTTAATTCCAAAGGATAAAGGTTTCGGTTTCTGGTTTTAAAAATGAATATATTCATTTAAACCTTTACCTCATTAGCTCTATATTCTTTTCTCCATCAACATTAAATTTATAATAGCACCAAGGGCGATTGTTGAAAATTTTGAGTTTGCCGTATTTGAGAATTATAAAATAAAATTTCGTTTTTTTTTGCAACATCAGGTAATTTCTATCGTCCTTTAAACAAACAACAACTGAAAACAACCAATGAAACCGGCCAATGTTTCAAATTGATCTTGTAGAAAAGTGTAAAGCGAATAACCGTAAAGCGCAATTGGCACTTTATGAGCAATATTGTGACGGAATGTTTATGGTTGCCATGCGCTTTTTAAAAAACGCGGATGACGCCGAAGATGTTTTGCAGGAGTCCTTTATAAAGGCATTTCAACGGATAGATCAATACAAAGGAGAGGTTTCATTTGGTGCTTGGCTTAAACGGATTGTAGTTAATAAAAGTATTGATTTTCTCAAAGGACGGAAAAAAGAGTTATTGGAATTGGATGAAAGTTATTTGCATGTGGTTGAAGATGATGATTGGTCAGTAGCCGATGAAATTACCATAGATATGGTGCGATTGGTGATAGATAAACTGCCGGAAAAGTATGGCTTGGTGGTCCGTTTGTTTTTGATAGAGGGGTGTACCCATGATGAAATTTCGGAATTATTAAATATATCGGGGAGTGCATGCAGAACCCGTTTGTTACGGGGTAAAGGATTATTAAAAGAGGAGTTGAAAAACAAAAGATATGGCACAAGATCTTAGAGAATTATTTAAAAAAGGAGATGAGGAAAGGTTTCCAATGAAACCGGGACACAAAGAGCGTTTTGCCCAATTATTGGACAAGGAGTTGCCGAAGAAAAGGAAATCAGTCCGAGTCTATTGGAGTGTAGCTGCGAGTTTAGTGTTGTTAGTTGGTTTAGCAACACTTATCTACTCTATATATGATAAAGAAAACATAGAAAATACTATTCTGGTAGATACACCGATGTCTGTTTCAGAGGATAAAGCCATTACCCTTGGGGATCTTTCCCCGGACCTAAAAAAGGTAGAAGACTATTATGTGGTCAACATCAATCTGGAGCTGTCAAAATTGGATATTTCGGGAGATAACAAGGCCTTGGTAGACAGTTATATGAAGCAGTTAGCAAACCTTGATCAGGAATATAAAAAATTGAACAGCGAATTAAACACCATTGGTCCCAATGATCAGACCATAACTGCATTAATTAAAAACTTACAGTTACGCTTACAGTTATTACACAAATTGAAAAATAAGTTAAATGAATTAAAATCATCAGAAAATGAAACAGTTACAACAAATAGTATTTAAAATACTTCCTATTACATTGTGTTTGGTAAGTCTACTTGTGCAGGGTCAAAAACAAACTAAAACCTATAATGAGACCTTTAAAGTAGACCAGGATGCAGTCTTAGATATCAACACCAGTTATGCAGACATAGAGTTTGAGACATGGGATAAAAATGAGGTGCAGATACAAGGCGTTTTGGAGATAGAGGGAATTTCTACTGAAGAAGCTGAAAAATACTTTAAAAACAATGGACTGAAAATTGTCGGCAACAGTAAAACAATTGAAATTAGTACTCAAGGGGAGAACTCCTGGTCAACCTCTTACTCCTTTTCAGGAATGGAAGATTTTCATATTGAAAT
>CAYTDS010000044.1:0-11129 GCA_964436555.1 uncultured Flavobacteriaceae bacterium
AGATCCATTATTGGCGGAAGAGGAACAAGAAAAGATGCAGCAGTTATTCTCTCAACTGTAATATAAAATTTATGAATCTTAAAGACCATCTCCTGAAAAGCAGATGGTCTTTCTGGTTAAAGTAAACTTAGTATTTTATCTTCCACCGCCTGTGTATCCCAAATCTCATGAATATTTGGCATTTGCATTACCTTTTGCATAATTTTTTCCTGTGCATCTCCAAATGCCAAAGCCTCTGCATACGGACGCTCGGAAAAAGTTACCCTAGAATAAGCAGGAATCCATTTATCCGGATGTTTTGAAGAAAAAAGCTTTTCAATTTTTTTCTGTAATAAAAAGTTAGGATCTGCAGTTTTACTGCTCATTTCCAAAAAATTGCGATAACTCAACTCTGCAATTGCATCTGCATTTGGTTTTCGCTGTTGCTGATATTCTTTAAAAATAGTCTCCCAGTCATCTCCATGGAGCTGTATCAACTGGTTAAGTTCGAAAATATCTTCAAAACCGGCATTCATTCCTTGTCCAAAGAAAGGAACTACGGCATGGGCGGCATCACCCACTAAGGCCACCTTATCCCAATAAGTCCAAGGATAACACTTTGTAGTTACTAAAGCGCTGGTGGGGTTCTTAAAAAAGTCACTAATCAGGTTTTCTATGTCCAACATTACATTGGGGAAAAACTGTGTAAAAAAAGATGTTGCCTCTGCTTTGGTTTGTATGCTCTCAAATGAAACATCCCCTTCAAAAGGAAGAAATAGGGTACAGGTAAAACTACCGTCCAAATTGGGCATTGCGATAAGCATAAATTTTCCTCTTGGCCAGATATGAAAAGAGTTTTTGTCCAATTTATGCGTTCCATCTTCATTTGCAGGAATCGTTAATTCCTTATAACCAACATCAATAAATTCTTGTGAATAATCAAACCGGCTCTGGCGCTGCATTTTGTGCCTTACCCGTGAAAAAGCCCCATCGCAACCAAAGACAATATCATAGGTGTATTCCTTCCATTCTCCCTTTTCTGTTTCCCCGGTATAAATTTTGGCTTCGTGCAAACTCACATCCCACAACTTTTCTTCGTATCGAAACACAGCTCCTGCTTCCTCGGCAAAATCAATCATTTTTATGTTCAAAATACCCCGGGAAGTAGACCAAATTGCTTCCCCCTCCTTTCCATAATTTTGATAATACTCAGGCTCTCCTACAACATGCATAGCGCGTTTATAAAGAGGTATTGCTATTTTCTTTATTTCCTCCTCAAGACCCACCTCCCGGAGTGCTTGCCATCCTCTGGTACTCATAGCTAAATTAATAGAACGCCCGGAGAAACTGACCTTATGAATATCCGGTCTACGATCAAAAACGGTAACCTTATGACCTAATTTTCTCAAATAAACGGCCAATAACGAACCAACCAAACCTGAACCGATAATTGCAATATTTTTGGAAGTCTGTGTCATGCTAAACTGAAAATACACTGATTAAAAAAGTAAATGTAATAAAATAAAGCAACTATAGCCTTCCAGGTTAAATACCCCTTAAAATAGGGTAGAAAAAACTGTGCTATCAAATCCGTTTTAAAAACTTTAACGTATATAAAATATATCCCGCTCAGGCGTCCACATATAACTTAAAGCCCTTTGTACTAAAATTACCAAGGGCTTTTTTTTGATAGTTGCCCCAGTATAGGGTATATTTAATAAATTTAGTTACAACCTATAAATACTAACTGTTATAAGAGATTTAATTTCACTTATTATTATCATACTAATCATAGGATGGTTAGTAGGGTATTTTGGTTTTGGCGAAGCAGTAGGAAGTCTAATTCATATACTTCTGGTCTTGGCGGTAATTGGCGTACTGTACCGCTTGGTAACAGGCAGAAAGCCTTAAACAATTACTCTTTCTAATAAAAAAAGGGAGCGTTGAACACTCCCTTTTTTTAATTTGCAATAACACCCTATTCCAATATACCATCTACAATACCATAGGCAATAGACTCATTGGCATCCATCCAATAATCACGGTCTAAATCCTTCATCACTCTTTCATACGGTTGTCCGCAGTTCTCTGATAAAATTCTAGCTCCTAACTCTTTGGTCTTAATAATTTCTCTTGCCTGAATCTCAATATTGGATGCCTGACCTCTGGCTCCTCCACTAGGTTGATGAATCATCACCTTGGCGTGAGGTTGTATAAAGCGTCTTCCCTTTTTTCCTACCGAAAGCAGAATTGAACCCATAGAAGCTGCCAAGCCGGAACAAACGGTTGAAACTGGACTTTTTAATGATTTTATGGTATCATAAATAGCAAAACCGGAAGTAACATATCCCCCTGGACTATTTATTATTAATTGTATCTCTTTGTTATTCTCTAAGTCTAAGTAAAGTAGACGATCTATTACATGTTTTGCAGAATCGTCATCTACTGTTCCCCAAAGAAATACTTTTCGCTCTGCAAGTAATTTTTCATCAATGGTTTCCTGAATCTTTCCCTTTTTTGAACTCATAGGTTATTTTCTTATTTGAAAGTCAAAATTAATCAATTTATTGGGAATAGTAATTGCGATAATCATATCGATTTTTTGATTTATAAAACAGAAAGCGATTATCTTTGGAAAAACACTTGTGTATGAAAACATTGCTACCCGTATTTATTGCTTTACTTATTCTAGTTGGTTGTAAAACAGATAAAAAAACCGAGCCAATAACTCCTGAGAAAGAGTTAACCATTTTAGAAAAAGTGGCGTATGCTCACGGATATGAAAATTGGAAGAACGTGACCGAAATTCAGTTCACTTTTAATGTGGATAGGGATACCGTGCATTTTGAACGTACTTGGATATGGAAACCAAAAGTAAATGATGTGGTGGCGATCTCCGCAAAAGATACTCTGCGATACAATCGCAACGCTATGGACACTATTGCCCAAAAGACCAATGGTGGTTTTATTAACGATAAGTATTGGCTAATGGCACCATTTAACCTAATCTGGGATAAAAATAATCTAACCTATGATCATGAGTTGAACGTTACTGCGCCTATTAGCCAAAAGCCAATGCAAAAACTTACTATCGTTTACGGTAATGAGGGCGGCTACACTCCTGGAGATGCATATGACTTTTTCTTTGAAGATGATTTTCTGATAAAAGAATGGATTTTTAGAAGAGCTAACGCCGCAGAACCTTCTACCGTGACCACATGGGAGGAGTATATCAATCAGGAAGGCTTACAATTGAGCACGGTACATAAAAATGCTGAGGGCAACTTTAAATTGCATTTTACAAATATTGCGATAGAAACAAATTAGATTTAACGCCTTTTCCCTCTTAAAATAAATGTTGCCAATAATACCAGAATGGAGCAGCACAAAAGAGCAATAAAACTTGTTTTTAAAGAATAGCTCTCGGCTAAAAAACCCAAAACGACAGGACCAAGCAGAAATCCGGAATATCCCGATCCTGCAATAAAGGATACCCCTTGGGATGATTCCACGCCTTTTACGTTGCCCCCAATCCGGAACAACTCCGGGATAATAGCCGAAAATCCCAAGCCAATAAATCCGAAACCGATAATGGCCAAATAGGTGAAGGTGGTTAAGACCAAAATATAGCCCAAAATAGTTAAAAATGACCCCAGCGCTACCAATTGTATGGAGCCTATTTTTACACTTATACTATCGCCCAGAAACCTGCCAATGGTCATGGTAATGGAAAATGCAAGGAAACCTGCACCTACTAGCACTTCCGGAGCAAGGCTTATTTCTTTTAAAAAAAGACCACTCCAATCTACAATGGCTCCTTCACTTCCCATAACAATAAATGAAACTAAGCCAATAAGTAGCAAGGGTTTAAAAACTGAAAAGCTAAAGGGCTCCTTTTCTATGGGAGCCGCCTTAATATCTTTATAATTTTTATAAAATAAAAGATTAACCCCTAAAACCAAAGCAATTGCTAATCCCATATGCAGTGCAGGATTACCTATGGTAGGAATTAAAAAGCTACCTAAACCAGCAAGGACCCCACCTAAGCTAAAAAAGCCATGAGCCGCAGACATAAAATTTTGTTTATCTTCCTTTTCAATTTCTGTTACTAGTGTATTCATAGAGATATCTGTAAATCCGTGTGTAGCCCCAAAAAAGAAAAGGGCAACCATAAGTCCATAAAAATTAGGAGCAATAATGGGCAAAATTCCAGAGGCACAAATAAGCAATACCCCAATCCAGGTTGCCCTTCCTACGCCTATTCTATTTATGATTTTTGAAGCTAACGGAAAAGAAGTAAATGCTCCTAAAGAAAGACAAAAAATAGCTATCCCTAAACTAGCCTTATCAATGTCTAAACTTTCTTTAACGGTAGGTATGTAAATGGCCCAGGTACCAAACAAAACATTTAAACTGGCAAAAACCCATGCAGGGCCAAAATACCGTGGATTAGACAGAATAAGTATAAGTGATTTCATCGATAAAGTTGAAGTTACTGGTTGATTTCAAATCTAATAAAATATAGAGATTGAACTTACAATTTATTTAAAATGCCTTCTTTTAAAATTTGGCCAAACCGAAACATGTCTTCATACGAACAATAAAATGGCGCAGGCGCCAGTCTTATTACATTAGGCTCTCTCCAGTCCGTTACAACTCCGTTGCGCATTAGATAATCAAATAAAGATTTTCCTTCGCCATGAAGAAAAACGGATAGTTGCGTACCTCTTTGTTTTGGGGTTATAATTTCAAAGGAGCTGGCAACTTCTTTATCTATTTCTCTGAGAACAAATTCAAGATAAGCAACAATTTTATCTCGTTTTTCAATTAAACTTGCCATTCCTACCTCCTCAAAAAGTTCAAGAGAAGCCAAATAAGGCGCTAAGGATAGTATAGGTGGATTACTTAATTGCCAGGCATCCGCAGTTGCAATGGGTTCAAAATCGGGTTTCATTAGAAATCGGGTTTCCTTTTTGGTTCCCCACCAACCTTCAAATCTTGGAATATCAGTCTTATTCAGATAGCGTTCATGAACAAAAATACCTGCAGCATTTCCCGGACCACTATTCATATATTTATAACTGCACCAGGAAGCGAAATCAACTTGCCATTCATGAAATTTTAATTCAATATTTCCTGCGGCATGCGCTAAGTCCCATCCAACGAACGCACCAACAGCTTGTCCGGCTTTTGTTATGGCCTCCATATCAAAAACCTGCCCGTTGTAGTAGTTGACTCCTCCAATTAGTACAAGAGCTAATTCATCTCCAAGTTCATTAATTTTAGCTATCACGTCCTCAGTACGCCAAAAATGTTCTCCCGGACGCTTGTTAACTTCAATAATAACCTCCTTAGGATCCAGACCATGAAATCTAACCTGGCTTTGCAACATATACTGATCTGAGGGAAATGCCTTTTCTTCGCATAATATTCGAAATCGTTTAGGATTAGGACGATAAAAAGAAACTAGCAACAAATGTAAGTTTACCGTAAGGGTATTCAATACGGACACTTCTTTGGTGCGCGCACCCACAATTTTGGCCAAAGGGGCAGCCAGGCGTTCATGGTAGTCCCACCAAGCTTTCTCGGCATGGAAATGACCTTCTACAGCAAGGTTTTTCCAATCAGCCATGACCTCGTCAATATACTTTTGGGTGTTTTTGGGTTGAAGTCCCAAAGAGTTTCCTGTAAAATAAATAACATCTTTACCATCTATCTTTGGAAAATAGAACGCTTCTCTGTAAATGTGAAGCGGATCAGCACGATCTAATTCCTGTGCATAGGGTAGCGTATTTTGGAAATGCATCGCAAATTTTTAATCAAAAATAGGCATTCAGAAGGGATATTGCCATCATAAAACCATTTTCAGTTTAATCGCATTTCAATAATATGCTTTTTAAAACCCACTTTTTCATAAGCTTTAATGGCCGCCAGGTTATCATTGTAAACCGTTAATCGTATTTCAGCTATTCCCTTTGAAGTTGCCCAAGCCTTTAAATGCTTTATAATTTGTTGATTTACCCCTTTTCCTCTATATCCAGGAGCAGTATACATAAAGCCAAGATTTACATATACTTTGTGATTAAGATAGTGTCTGGCTTCTTTTATGGTGGCGTGTCCGGAACCAATAACTTCTCCGCTAAACTCAGCAACTACCACTTGTGCATCCTCAGAGGCAATTAGTTTTTTCAAATCATAATAAGAAATTGGATCTTCCCGCAATGTTACGTCATACGGCCTTTCTGCAAGAATAACTCCCTGCTCAAACTGTAAAAGAACATCTAAATCTTTTAAAGTAGCCTCTCTGATTACTATATCACTCATACTATTTTGAAATTTCCCACTAATTATCTATACCTTCTAAATTACCATAAATTTCAATAATTTTACAAAAAAACATAATGCACTTTCTTTCTGATGAACTGGAAAATTATATTGCTGAAAACTCTCAGCCTGAGCCATTACTTTTGGCCGAATTGTCTAGGGAAACGCATTTAAAAGTTTTACGCCCAAGGATGATAACAGGACATTTTCAGGGAAGGGTATTAAGTCTCTTATCTAAAATAATTTACCCTACAACTATTCTTGAAATTGGCACCTACACCGGGTACTCTGCCCTATGTCTTGCTGAAGGATTACGGAAAGATGGAATTTTACATACAATTGATGTTAATGAAGAATTGACTGAAATGCAACGCCGCTACTTTGACCTTAGCGGATATGGCAGCCAAATTGTGCAACATACGGGCGATGCTTTGGATATCATTCCACAATTAGATGAGGTTTTTGATCTGGTTTTTATAGATGCCGAGAAAACAAGCTATAATGACTATTTTGAGTTGGTTTTAACCAAAACGAAAACGGGTAGTGTAATCCTCTCTGATAATGTACTGTGGTCCGGAAAGGTACTTGAAAAGTTAGAAGCAACGGACAAAGCAACCAAGTCTATTTTAGATTTCAACAAAAAGCTTGCAACGGATACCAGAGTAGAAACCGTTTTGCTTCCTATTCGGGACGGAATTACGCTAAGTAGAGTACTTTAAACCTATTATATAAAGCATAAAATCCAATAGCTGACAAAATACCTACAACAGCACCTACAATAATATCAATAGGAAAATGCACCCCTACATAGATTCTGCTTGTCGAAAACAAGAAGGGCCAGATATAAAATATCCAAACCCATTTTATTTTTTTGTGCAACAAGAGCACTATGATGGTTGTAAGGGCAAAAGAACTGGATGCGTGCCCGGAGAAAAAACTAAAGTCTGTTGGACTTTGAAGAATTCGTATTAATGTATTGAGTTCTTCATCATTACTAGGACGCAATCTGGCCACATATACCTTTGTTATATGCGTTATTGCCATTACAAATAAAACAAGAGAGGTAACAGTGATCGTCATAAGAACACCCTCCTTTTTGCCGTTTTTCAAAAACAAGAGTAAATAAAATAGTATGAATAAGGGAATCCAGGTAGCTATATTGGTAACTATATTCCAAAAGGTATCGTAGCTTTCTATCCCGAGGCTGTTTAGGTAAATAAAGGTTTCCTTATCCCACTTCAGCAGTTTTTGGAGCATTCTATTTTCGCTTTATGACACCGGTGACATCATTAATGTTGTCCTTCACTTTGTCAATCTCCTTTTTAATGTCTGTGGTAAAACTGGTATCAATCCCCTGCTTATCGGCACTTTTCTGAATCTCTTGCTTAATATCCTCCGTAGCATCTTTTAGCTGCCGCATACCCTTACCAAGGCCTTTGGCAATGTCGGGAATCTTATCGGCACCAAAAACCATGACCACAATAAAGAGGATAAAGAATATCTCTGCTCCGCTAATAAATAAAAAAAATAGTGCTTGCATACCACAAATATAATGAGAAGTTTTTCACCTGAATAAGAAAAGCTCCATAAATTATGGAGCCTTTTTATTTTATTATTTCCTCTCGGGAATGAAAGCTAAAAAACTAATAACTAGTGCCTATTTGCCTCTAATTTGTTCTTTAAACTTATCAAAATCTGACTTTTCATTCTTTCTGGGCCATGAGTTATTGGTAACATCAATATCTGCGGTTTCTGCTTTGGGATCAATTGTAATCCCTATCAATTCTTTTTGTGTGGCTATTACACGTTTAAAGTCGGCATCACTTTTTCTCCAGATTTCTGCGGGATAAGTAATATTTTCAACTGAACCGTCTGCATAGGTATACTCCACAATTAAGGGCATAGGCATGCCTCCAAGTTTATCAAAAGTAACCTCATAAAAATACTTGGGTTCTTTAATAGCATCCCTTTCCGCCGCTGTTAAATTATCCATCATGTATTCCTTTAAATTTTTGGAAACTTCAGAGGGCATTTTACTCGTTAAACTAGGATTGAAATCTTCGCTACCTTCCTCTACCAAATAGACCTGAGGAACTAAGTCGGCTTCCGTAAGATTTCTACTTGCCATATATTCCTTCATTTTTTTTGTGGGCTTATCTGTAACGTAGTACCTTTTTACTTCTTTAACACCCATATCTACGTAATCTGTTGTATAGAACCATCCTCTCCAGAACCAATCCAAATCAACGGCAGAAGCATCTTCCATAGTGCGGAAAAAATCTTCGGGTGTGGGATGTTTAAACTTCCAACGGTTGGCATAGGTTTTAAAAGCATGGTCAAACAATTCCCTGCCCATAATTGTCTCTCTTAAAATATTCAATCCGGTTGCAGGCTTTCCATAAGCATTGGGTCCCAATTGAAATACATTTTCAGGATTTTCCATTATGGGTGCAAGTGTACTTTGATCCCCACTCATATAAGGAACAATTTTTGAAGGCTCTCCTCTTCTGGAAGGGTATTTCTTCTCCGGAGCTATAGCTTCCGGAAAGGTTTCCCCAAACTCCTGCTCAGCAAGATATTGCATAAAGGTATCTAGACCTTCATCCATCCAACCCCATTGGCGTTCATCCGAATTTACAATCATTGGGAAAAAGTTATGTCCCACCTCATGAATAATGACACTAATCATCCCAAATTTTACTTGATTTGAATACGTGCCATCTTCGTTGGGTCTTCCGTAGTTCCAGCAAATCATGGGATATTCCATTCCCTGATTTTTGGCATGCACAGATATCGCCTTATGGTACGGATAGTCAAACGTGTGTTTAGAGTAAGTTTTCAACGTACTTACTACTGCTTTGGTAGAGTATTCTTCCCAAAGTGGATTCCCCTCTTTAGGGTACATGGAAACCGCCATAACATCCCTATTTCCTAACTTCACAGCCTGCATATCCCATATAAATTTTCGTGAAGTGGCAAAAGCAAAGTCGCGCACATTCTCCGCTTTCAATTTCCAGGTTTTCTTTTTCTCTGAAAAGCCTTTTTCCAATTCCTCTACCTCGGCCTGAGTTACGATGATTACGGGTTTATCATAGGATTTTTTGGCTTGTTCATAGCGTGCCATCATCTCTTTTGAAAATACTTCTTTCCTGTTTTGTAGCTCTCCCGTACCATCCAAAATATGATCTGCGGGAACCGTTATATTTACCTCATAATTTCCAAAAGGAAGTGCAAACTCGCCATTACCCCAGAATTGATGGTTTTGCCAACCCTCTACGTCACTGTAAACCGCCATTCTTGGAAAAAATTGTGCTATAACATAGGCCCTATTCCCGTCCTTAGGAAAATACTCATATCCGGATCTTGCCCGATTAATAGTGTGATCAGGTATATTGTACCACCATTTAATGGAAAAAGACACTTGCTCCTTAGTTTTTAAAGGTTGTGGTAAATCAATTCGCATCATGGTCCAATTGATAGTGTAGGGCAAAGCTTTTCCATTTGCATCATTTACATATTCGATATTAAAGCCTCCGTCAAACGGTGCATTCACATACTTTTCAAGAAAACTTCCGGGTCGCTCCGCCTCCGCTACAGCACTACTATTCTTCAAAAGCGCTTTAGAATCTTTACTTCTCGTATTTTGGTCCAATTGCAACCATAAAAATTCCAAATCATCAGGGGAATTGTTAGTATATGTAATAGTCTCCACCCCATAGATTCTGGTATTTTTATCATCCAGCTCAATATCCATTTTGTAATCGGCCTGCTGTTGATAATATGCCGGACCGGGAGCTCCCGAAGCAGTTCGGAACATATTTGGCGTTGCAAATTCCTCGTTTAATTGTTTAAATCTGCTTTGACTGTAATGACCGGGTTCACGTTCTTTCTTTGTTTCTTCTTGTGCACTTACAAAAGCACCGTATAACAACAGACACGCGACAAAGGCGAATTTGATTGTATTCATTTTAAATGTGACTTTTTAGAATTGAAAAATAACTATTTTTAATCAATTCCTATGTAAATGTTACAAATTTAACTTTCCTGTTGCATTCTCTCTCATAAGAATAAAGCTTTTCTTGAGATCCTTCAATTTAAAATGAATCACATTTTGTTGTTCTTCAAATAAATCGGTCAACACTTCATTTTGAATCTCAAGGGTTTTTATTTGGCTATAATTTAGGTTTGGAATTTCTAAGTAAAAAATCAATACATCATTATCTCGTTTCTTTCCAATAAATGTAAAGTGAGCATCCTTTTCATTTATGCGGACCAGAAATTTGCTTCGCAAATAGCTTTCAACATAACTATCTGCCTTAGGTAATTCTGTGTCCAATCCTAATTCTGTTTTAAAATCATAACGCTCTTCTAACACTCTTTCAAAATCATCTATAAAAACACGTGAGGTTATTTGTAAAGCGTTATCTGTTTCAGAGTAGCCAATATTTGTAACACTAACATAAAACTTATGTAGTGTGGTAAAAGCCATTAAGGGCAGTACTAAAATAAAGAGACCTCTTTTTAGGATTCTCATTGCTATTTTTTTAGCTATAAAAATAAGGAAACTAATCACTTTGCGAAGTCTGTTAAGACTTAATTATGAATATCAAAGTTGTATGAAGTCAATTTTATGAATTAATGGTTAGTAGATTCCTAATTTTAAAAATTACGGAAATAAATATTAAATCGATAGACAATCTCTGAACTTAACTAGGGATTATCTCTTTCGCTGAGCATATAAATAGTTTCACAATTTAATGAACGCTGCAGCATTTTGGTTTCAATAAGCTCAACCACCAGCTTTGACTCAATTATTCCAAACCATT
>CAYTDS010000044.1:11229-13268 GCA_964436555.1 uncultured Flavobacteriaceae bacterium
TACCAACGTCTGAAAATCGGGATCTACTTCACAGAAATACATAAAATCATCTATTCTAAGCTCAGGGATTTTTAAGTCCTGAATGTAGAGCGAATCTGCATAAAACTCCCGTACCCGTTGCGTACGCGCATACTTTTCTTCTTGCTTTACCTGTGTTTTTAACATTTTTGTTCGCCCGGTAATTGCATTAATTAAAGGATCAAAACTCATGATGGGATTAGCGGTAGCAGTGTATAAATTTCGTTCTGCTTTTGTGGGCACCCTAACATAAGCATTTGGAAGTCCTAAAGTGGAAGCGGTTACCACCGGACCAATTTGCAAGGACTTGGCGTCCAGACCCAAATCTCCTGAGAGATTGTAGGGTCTTACTATTACCTCATCTAACTCGGTGAGCGCTTCTTCTAAGGGTACATATACCAATTTTTGCTGTAAAATTGCCTGAGTTACCACCAATTCTGTTTTTTTAAATTGTACCGCAGAAAACAATAAGGTATCATTAAGGTTTACCATGATGGAGAAAAAACCATTACCATCTGTAATAGTTGCCCTTTTTGTAGTGGTGTTTAATACATGTGTGGCAGCAACATCGCCGTCTTTGCTGTAAACTCTACCTTCTAAAGGTTTTGAAAAAAAGGTTTGTGCTTCAAGGGAAACACCTGATAAAAACAAGCAAATCGCAAGTAGTTTACCGCCCTGCATTCAATTGTGCCAGATAGTTTTTGCTTTGCGTTACCAAAAAATCTATCAATTGGAATTCGTTGTCCTTTCGCAACAAAGACTGGGGAGGCACTTTGGTATCACAGTAAAACAAAAATTCATCAATCTTATCCTGAGGTAACTTTAAATCTTTAACAAAAAATTCGTCATCGTATACATGGCGCAGCACTTCACTCACTTTTAACGGCGCTCTTGTGCTTTCTTCTCCGGAATCACTACCGGATTTCATAAGCGCTTTAAAGATATTTACAAAATTGAGTCCATTTTGGAGTAATCCACGATCTACACGGGAGGTAGCAATATTCTCCACTTCAGTCCCACGGTCTATTTCATAATCGTACTGTCTAAAATCCTCATTTTGCATCTGTAAGAATTTGGCCTGATCTTCCGGGCTTACAACCACCTCATCCAATTGGGTAACTTTTTCATTGACTTCCACTACCAGCCTATTTTTCTTTAGGATTTCTTCCGTAATCTTTACCACTTCCAACTGATAATTAATGGCAGTAAACACCAGCTCATCCCCTACTTTAACTCGTATTGCAAATTCGCCGTCCTCATTCGTTATGGTGAATGCCTCTGAAGTAGCGTTAATTACATTTTCATTAGGCACATTTACATTTCTATACAATACCTGTCCGCGCAGCATTTGCCTATCATCATCCTGAGCCTGCGTTGATAGGACAATCAAAAAAGAAAATACCAGAAGTAATTTACAGTTCATATATACAACTTGTGTTCGTTTAAGGAATATCCATTTTTACCATCATAGTGCGCTGTATTGCCTACTAAAAACTATTCTATTGAGGTAAAATTATCCTGCATAAAGAAAACCTAAGTTCCCTTCATAAAAAAATTTACGGCCATTAAACTTTTGTTAATTTGTAATTAAAGATACGGATTAAAAAGGCGAAAATTAAGTTATTGTTTTGTCTTATTTACGGAAAAAGTGGTGTTCAATCCGGCTTAAAATCTCTAAAAGAAACCCTTTTTAATAATTTTGTACTATTTTTCTTTCTATATTGGAAGTCAAAACTACAGATTGTCATTAAAATACATCGACAAACTACTGTAGTCTAATTTTTACAATTCACTTTATCGAAGAATAACCACATTTTACCGCAAAGCCCACTTCAACAATAAAAATATCCGTAGATAGTTATACTTTTGTTAACACCTAAATCCATGTTCGTAAAGCCTTTTCTTATGAAAGCAAAATTCTATATTGTTATAATTGGTCTTCTTCTCTGTGTAGCAGTTCACGGCCAGGTTAAAATAGGAGATAATCCACAAAATATACATCCATCATCGGTACTCGAACT
>CAYTDS010000045.1:0-2670 GCA_964436555.1 uncultured Flavobacteriaceae bacterium
CGGGGTTATGAGGGGATGATTGAGGGCGATTTTAAGCCTATGGATGCCCGAAGTGTCAATAACATCATCAATAAAGGGGGCACCATTTTAAAATCGGCTAGATCCAATGAGTTTAGAACCAAAGAAGGAAGGCAAAAAGCCTATGATCAGCTAACGGCCGTAGGGATAGATGCCTTCGTGGTCATTGGAGGTGATGGTAGTTTTACCGGAGCTTTACTTTTTAATAAGGAATTTAATTTTCCTGTAATTGGGATACCCGGAACAATTGACAATGATATTTTTGGAACTACCTACACCTTGGGTTTTGATACGGCCCTCAATACAGTTGTAGATGTTATTGATAAGATAAGAGATACTGCAAGTTCACACAACCGCTTATTCTTTGTAGAAGTAATGGGTAGGGATGTTGGCCACATAGCTCTGAATGCAGGAGTAGGGGCAGGGGCAGAGGAAATATTGATACCGGAAGAAAACCTTGGTTTAGAAAGGCTTTTAGAATCCTTAAAAAGAAGTAAAAATTCCGGAAAATCTTCCAGTATTGTAGTAGTTGCTGAAGGCGATAAAACGGGTAAAAATGTTTTTGAACTAAAAGATTATGTAGAGGAGCACCTTCCCATATATGACGTTCGGGTTTCTGTTTTAGGCCATTTGCAAAGAGGTGGATCACCCTCTTGTTTTGATCGCGTATTGGCAAGTCGCATGGGTGTTAGAGCTGTGGAAGCTTTACTGGAGGGGAAGTCAAATCTCATGGTAGGTATTCAGGACAATAAAATTATTCTTACTCCAATAAGCAAGGCTATAAAAGGGCATACAAAAATAGACAAGGAGCTGTTAAGGGTTTCTGATATAATGACAACGTAATTAATTTAAAATAGTAGAAAAATGTCAAAAGTAAAAATTGGTATTAATGGTTTTGGTAGAATAGGGAGATTGGTTCTTAGGTTTGCCGTAAATCGCGATAATGTAGAGGTAGTAGCTATCAACGATTTGTTGGATGTAGAGCATTTAAAATACTTATTGGAGTACGATTCTGTTCATGGAAAATTTGATGGGACAGTTGAAATTAAAGATGGTCACTTGGTAATCAATGGAAAAACTGTCAGAATTACTGCCGAGAGAGATCCTAAAAACTTAAAGTGGAATGAGGTTGGTGCCGATGTGGTTGCTGAATGTACCGGTATTTTTACTACTCTTGCAACAGCTCAAAGTCATATAGACGGCGGCGCTAAAAAAGTGATTATTTCTGCACCTTCTGCAGATGCACCTATGTTCGTCATGGGAGTTAATCATAAAAGTGCCAAGGCATCAGATACCATTGTTTCCAATGCCTCTTGCACCACCAATTGTTTGGCTCCGGTAGCCAAGGTTTTACATGACAGTTTTGGTATAGAAGAAGCTTTAATGACTACAGTTCATGCTACAACCGCAACACAAATGACAGTTGACGGCCCCTCAAGAAAAGATTGGAGAGGCGGTAGAAGTGCTTTACTAAATATAATACCTGCCTCTACAGGTGCTGCAAAGGCAGTAACCAAAGTAATACCGTCTTTAGCCGGTAAGCTTACAGGTATGGCCTTCAGAGTTCCAACTGCCGATGTTTCTGTGGTAGATTTGACAGTGAGATTACAAAAAGAAACTTCTTACGAAGAAATCAAAAAGGCATTCAAAAAGGCCTCAGAGGGAGAACTGAAAGGGGTTTTAGGGTATACTGAAGATGCAGTTGTTTCCCAGGATTTTATTGGAGATACGAGAACCAGTATTTTTGATGCCACAGCAGGTATAGAGCTTAATTCAAAGTTTTTCAAAGTGGTTTCATGGTATGACAATGAAGCAGGATTTTCCAGTAAGATGGTAGATTTAGCAGAGTACATCAATGGACTATAAATTTTAACTATTCATCTCAAATATTCCTGAAAGCGTTCAATTTGTTTCCTTTCAGGAATATTTATTTTAAATATTGATTATGATTCTAATTGTAGATAGCGGTGCTACTAAATCCGACTGGATTGCGCTGGATGAAAAGGGAGATCAACTATTTTTAACACAAACTCTTGGCCTTAGTCCAGAGGTACTTACCAGAGAAATAATAGAGGACAGATTAGCCAACAACTTTGAACTTTCAAAAAATAAAGATAAGGTAAAGCGCATTTACTTTTACGGTGCAGGTTGTGGAACAGAGCGCATGCGTAAGTTTCTCAGGAGCATTTTTACTGATTTCTTCCCCAATGCAAAAGCAGAGGTAAAAGAAGATACCTATGCTGCTATTTATGCCACTACCAAAATAGGGAATCAGGGAATTGTGTGTATTCTGGGCACCGGTTCTAATTGCAGTTATTATGACGGTCACCAGCTTATTCAAAAAGTTACTTCCCTTGGTTATATTTTAATGGATGATGGTAGCGGCAACTTTTTTGGCAGAAAGTTGTTGCGGGATTATTACTTTCATAAAATGCCGCAGTCACTTGGCATTAAGTTTGCCAGTGAATATAATTTGGATGCAGACTATATTAAAGAACATTTGTATAAACAACCAAATCCGAATACGTATTTAGCCACTTTTGCCCGTTTTTTAATCGAAAACAAAGACCATCCATACTGCAAGGGAGTTATTGATAAAGGATTTCAGCAATTCATCAACAACCATATCATGCAGTTTGAACTGGCCACAAA
>CAYTDS010000045.1:2770-6010 GCA_964436555.1 uncultured Flavobacteriaceae bacterium
AGATCTTGAAGAATTGAACTCTTAATACCAATTCTGAAATACCAGCGTTCAAAATCACCAAAGGGCGTCCAGCTAAAGTTCATATAAAAACTCTTCAAGTCCCTTTCAAAACGAAATTGTGTAAGAGTAAATCCTTGATTCCTAATATCATACCCGGAAGAGACACCCACTTTCCACATGGGGGTCAATTCTACGTTTCCTGAAAACATTAAGGAGTGACTGCTAAATTCATTTTGGCGGTTACTGTTACTGTAATTCGCTGAATATGCTATCCGAAGATCCCATGGTAATTTATTGCCATAGTACGGGTTTTCAATTTCTTCAGAATCTTTTCGCCCCCGCTCTCTATATCCGGAGGTGTTGTCAAAGTTATCAGCCCTTCCAAAAAGATCATCATCTCTTCCCCCACTTGCCGCAACATAATCATCCCCGTATTCGTCCTCTTCTTCTTCTGTAACGGAACCCTTTTTGCCAAAAGTTTTACTGTCTAGTGAATAGCTCAAGTTTAGATTTGCACGGGTAAGTCTAAACAAACTGCCTCCATTATTGAGATTGAGCGTATTTATACGTCTTCCATTATTGTCAATAGCATAAGGATCAAGACCTCCTGAGAAATTAACGGACATTTTGTTATTTAAAATGTTAGTTCCTCCGGTAACATTTAAAGGGCTTAATTTTAGGGAGTCTGCTTCAAAATTATAGGCAGCTGAGACATTGAGGCTATTTAACAAATTAATTTTTTTAGGCTTTGTAGCAGTACTGTCTTTATCGCGCACTTTGGCTTCCAGTGTATTGGCTAAAGAGAAACTTAGGGCATTGGATTTGTTAA
Source organism: uncultured Flavobacteriaceae bacterium (assembly GCA_964436555.1). Classification (GTDB taxonomy): domain Bacteria; phylum Bacteroidota; class Bacteroidia; order Flavobacteriales; family Flavobacteriaceae; genus Aurantibrevibacter. Next base: position 3,600 of record CAYTDS010000045.1, read on the forward strand.
GTCCGGGAGCCCCATTCAATGTATTTTCAAATCTGCTGTATTGTATCATTTCCCCATTGGCTCCTAAATAGAAATCGTAAAACTGCTCAAAAGAAGGTGCGTAACCGTAACTTATAGAGGGCCGCATTACATGTCTAATAGCTTGTAATTTTTTATCTTCCCCCCGATTGAACAAACCATATAAGGTTGTTCCTACACCAACACTTAGATTGTATTTGTTATACCTGTCAAATCCTTTGATGGTATCATTTACCACGCGTTGGGTTTCTTCATCAAATCTCCTGTTAAAGGTTTCTAAGGTCCATACATCATCATAGTTTCCCCCAACAGTAACACTAAAAAATTTGGCAACTTTAAAATTTGTACTTATGGGTATGGAATGCAAGGCACCTACACGGGCATTGTCAAACATTTTAGCGGTAAGGAAATCTTCATCTGTTGTACGTAAGGTGTTTCTTGCATTTACGTTATACTGCATATTAATATTTTGGATAATACCCTTTTTGACACCTTCTCTTTTGGCAAAAGGAAAGATCCGTTCCATACTTGCCTGTAGTGTAGGTAAGGTTAAATCCACGGTACCGGTGTTTGTATTTTGGTTATGTGTTGCTGTTAAACTCACATTTACCGAGGGATATTCCGGAAAGGTCTTGGAGTAGGATATGGATGATGAAAGATTGTTAATTTGTGTATTGGGTAAATTTCGTTGCAAGAGCGAGTTTCGAAAGTATTGACTACTCCCAAGATTCACCGATGCGGAAAAACGGGAATTTGGGTTCGATTTCTGATCCTGTGAATGGGAAATTTGTATGTTGTAAATGGTAGAGCGACTATAATCACTGAAGCCCTTTTGACTGGTAACCAGATTTTCATACCTAAAATTAACATTGCCACGAAATTTATAGCGTTTTACATAGGCCGATTCCGTTCGAAATCCATAACTGCCATTGGTATATAAATCTCCGGTAAGGGTTACATCTACATATTCACTTAAAGGAAAATAATAACCTCCATTTTGCAAAAAATAACCTCTATTGGGATCATTTCCAAAGACGGGAAGCATAAGCCCGGCCGACCGTCCTACGGTTAATGGAAAATAAGCAAAAGGCAAGGCAATAGGTGTAGGAACATCGGCAATATACAAATTACTGAAGCCGGCAATGACCTTTTTTTTAGGAACAAATTTTGCTTTTTTTACCCGGATATAGTAGTCGGGGTCAATAGTATCTTTGGAAGTTGTTAATTTACCTTCGCTTAAAAAGTAAACGGAGTCATTTTCTTTTTTGGTGATTTCGGCATACACCTTCATGGCATCGCTGCCCAATTGTCCTAAGCCTGCCTGTTGCTCGGTTCTGGAATTCCAGATGAGCGCTTTTTGAGTATCAAAATTAAACCGAATGGAGTCCGGAATAACTACATTTTCACCCTGTTTAAAATAAGGAAGCTGAGAATAATTTCCCAGAGAATCTTTTAGTCGCCCGGCATACACTTCATTCTTAACATAATCCATAATAATTACACCGGCCTTTAATTCGGTATCCTGATAGTAGATTTCCGCTTCATTATACATGTATATTTTCTGCGTTTTTTGGTCTAATTTTACATAATCTTTGGCTTTATACTTTATTTTGTCTGTAAGAAGGGGCTCTTCTTTTTTTAAAGCAGCCCTTTGCAAAGAATCATTTACCAAACTGTCTTGAGGAGAAATTGTTGGAAATAAGGGAGCAACCAGAGTATCTGCTATTGCCTTAATAGGAAGGGGAGTTATCGGAATTTCCTGAGCAAATGTAGCTATGCAGCCAACCCAAAGCAGTAGAATAAAAAGTAATTGATGTTTGTTTGATTGCAAGGCTATAAATCCTATTTTTGTACCGGTTCGGGTTCGTATTTGGGAAATCAAACTTACATATATTTTTTGTTCTGCCTGTACGTAATTACAATAAATTTAACCATAACAGCAACATCAAAAACGGCGTTATCAAAATGAAAATTAAATGGTTTTGCATTCTGTCTTTTTGGACATTGGCTTATTTTCTTACTTCTTTCAACAAACCAGAAACTGTCTTAAGGGATGATGATAAATTTGTTGTCGTTCTCGATGCCGGCCATGGCGGACATGATCCCGGGAATTTGGGCAATGGGTATTTGGAAAAAAATATCGCACTCAACATTGTTCTTGGTGTGGGAGAAATCTTAGAGAAAAACCCCAATATCAAAGTAATTTATACGAGAAAGGACGACACGTTTGTAGATCTTTATAAACGGGGCGAGATTGCGAATAAGGCAGATGCCGATTTGTTCGTTTCTGTCCATTGTGATTCCCATAGCTCGGACGCCCATGGAGCGGGGACTTTTGTTTTGGGACTACACGCAAATAAGCAAAATTTTGAGATTGCAAAAAAAGAGAACTC
>CAYTDS010000045.1:6110-9027 GCA_964436555.1 uncultured Flavobacteriaceae bacterium
AAAAAAGGTCAATCGGAGATGGCAGCTGCAATTGCAGAGGCAATTTTAAAGTATAAGGGCGATTTGGTTGCCGAAAATAGTACTACATCAAATGAGCCGATTACAAATGCAAGTGCACCAGTGACGGAACTACCGGTCTCTAAAAATCCAATACCGGAAAAGATTGCAGAAACCTCGCCGCCCCCTGTGGTTGTGAAAGAAGAGGTTAAGCCACTTCCTAAGGATGAGACTAAACAGACCAGTGCCATAGAAAACAAAGAAAGCATCCCTGTGGAAGCAAATGAAAACGAAAGGAAAAGTAAGGCCAATCTCGTTTTTAAAGTGCAACTTATGGCAAGTTCAAAAGATATTTCTTTAAATGCGGAGAATTTTATGGGATTGAGTACCTTAACAAAGGAACCCTTTAATAACTTATATCGGTACATGTATGGCAATGCACCTACCTATTTTGATGCAAAGTTGTTAAAATCCAATGCCGATGCAAAGGGATACACCGCTTCTTACATTGTTGCCTATAAGGACGGTGCCCGCATACCATTGGAAGCTGCATTGAAATACGTTTCCCAATAATGGCCTGTCTTCTAAAAATTATTTCTAATTTTGTTAGAACTCAAAAACTATCCGTTTGAAAATATCCAGAGAAATTAAAACAGGTATTATCGTTATTGGAGGTATTCTGTTGTTTATTTTGGGCTTTAGCTACCTAAAATCTACGCCTCTTTTTGATAATAGTAAAACATTTTATGCTGTTTATCAGCATGTCGGTGGCTTGCAACCCGGTACCCAGGTCACCATTAACGGATTTAATGTTGGGAAGGTAAACGATATTAAATTTAAGAATAGCACGGGAAAATTGGTGGTTACTTTTTCTGTCGACAATACGTTTGAGTTTTCAAAAAACAGCAAAGCAGAATTATATGATACCGGAATCATTGGTGGTAAAGGAATTCAAATACAACTTGCAATGGACAATGCGGCTCTTGCAAAGTCCGGGGATACGCTTCAATCCGAAATAAAACCCGGGTTAACGGATTTGGTGCAACAGCGATTGGCGCCCTTACAACTTAAGGTAGAGGGAGCGGTAACCAATGCGGATTCGTTGTTGGCCAATTTTAATGAAATTCTAGATGATAGAACAAAAAAAGACCTGCAACAAAGTATACACGGTTTAAATGAATTGGTAAAAAGTTTTCAAAACAGTGCAGATGCTGTAAACGGACTTCTGCAAAGCAACAAAGAGGAGTTGGACAACTCAATAGCGAATATTAACAACATTACTACGAATTTTTCAAATCTGTCTGACTCTATATCCGGTGCGGGTCTTGTAAATACGATGAAGAGTTTGGAGTCTACCGTGGCAAATCTGGATTTATTATTGGCTAAAATTGAAAAAGGTGAAGGGACACTTGGAAAAATGATGCACAACGAAGCGCTTTACGATAACCTCTCCAATGCTTCAAGAGAACTGGATTTGTTACTTCAAGATTTTCGCTTAAATCCCAAACGCTATGTTAACGTTTCTGTTTTTGGCAGAAAGCAAATAGATTATGAGCTGCCTGAAAATGATCCGGCCAAGCAATTAGATGAATAGCATATGGAATACCTTCCAAATATCATTTTTGCTATTGTTCTTGTTATAGGAATAGGATATTTTGTAAGGAACGTAAAACGTCTTTCCAGAAACATACGCCTAGGCAGAAAGGTTAATGTTGCAGATAACAAACCGCAACGCTGGGGCAATATGTTTAAAATAGCCCTGGGGCAATCCAAGATGGTGGTGAGACCGGTAGCCGGTTTTTTGCATATCATTGTTTACCTAGGTTTTATAATCATCAATCTTGAGGTGCTGGAGATTATCCTTGACGGACTCTTAGGTACCCATCGTCTTTTTGCTCCTTTGGGGCTTGCTTACGATATCTTAATTGGTTCGTTTGAAATCTTAGCGCTGCTGGTCATAATTGCGGTGGTGATTTTCTGGATTCGCCGAAATACCATTCGTTTAAAGCGTTTTTTAAACTCAGAAATGAAAGGCTGGCCTAAGAGTGATGCCAATATTATACTTTATATTGAAGTAGTATTAATGGTACTATTCCTGACTATGAATGCTGCGGATTTACAATTACAAACTTTAAATGTTGATTATTACGTTAAAGCAGGAGCATTTCCTGTGAGTAGTTTTATTACACCTTTGTTTCAAAATTTGTCGGTGTCCACGCTTGTTTTTATTGAACGGTCTGCATGGTGGTTGCACATAATAGGGATTTTAGGTTTCCTTAATTATTTGTATTTTTCCAAACACCTTCATATTTTACTGGCATTTCCAAATACGTATTTTGGAAAGCTGAATCCCAAAGGGCAATTATCTAATTTAGAGTCAGTAACCGCTGAGGTTAAGCTCATGTTGGACCCCTCTGCAGATCCTTTTGCAACGCAATCGGAGGAAATGGCAACAGAAACTTTAAAATTTGGAGCCTCTGATGTAATGGACTTATCTTGGGTACAACTTTTGAATGCCTACACCTGTACGGAGTGCGGCAGATGTACCAGTGAATGTCCTGCAAGTAGTACGGGAAAAAAACTGTCTCCAAGAAAAATAATGATGGATACCCGAGATAGGTTAGAGGAGGTAGGAAGAAATTTGAACAAGAATAAAGGTGAATTTGTAGCTGATGGCAAGCAACTTCTCGGAGACTATATTACGGCGGAAGAACTTTGGGCGTGTACCACTTGTAATGCTTGCGTGGAGGCTTGTCCGGTAAGTATAGATCCACTTTCCATTATAATGGACATGAGACGGTATCTGGTGATGGAGCAGTCCGCTGCACCATCCGATTTAAATGCTATGATGGGGAATATGGAGAACAACGGTGCGCCATGGCCTTTTAATCAAATGGACAGGCTTAATTGGACACAGGAA
>CAYTDS010000045.1:9127-13156 GCA_964436555.1 uncultured Flavobacteriaceae bacterium
CAATGTGCAGCGAATGGAGAAAAGCCAGAGGTTTTGTTCTGGGTAGGCTGCGCAGGAAGTTTTGATGATAGGGCAAAAAGAATAACCAAAGCATTTGTGCAACTATTAAATGAGGCTAAGGTGAGTTTTGCCGTTTTAGGAACGGAAGAAAGTTGTTCAGGTGATCCTGCAAAAAGAGCCGGGAATGAGTTCTTGTTTCAAATGCAGGCTATTTCCAATATAGAGGTTATGAACGCCTATGAGGTACAAAAAGTGGTTACTGCCTGTCCACATTGCTTTAATACCCTTAAAAATGAGTACCCCGGATTAGGAGGTACTTATCAAGTGATGCACCATACTCAGTTCTTGATGCAGTTACTTTCTGAAGGAAAAATAAAAGTTTCGGGGGGTCAATACAAGGGCAAACGCATTACTTTTCATGATCCTTGCTATTTGGGTCGAGCCAACAATGTCTATGAGGCTCCCAGAGATTTAATCCGAAAGTTGGATGCGGAGTTGGTAGAAATGAAAAATTGTAAAACAAGAGGGTTGTGTTGCGGTGCCGGAGGAGCACAAATGTTTAAAGAACCGGAAAAAGGGGATAAAGATGTGAACATAGAACGCACCGAGCAGGCACTGGAAATCCAGCCTGAGATTATTGCAGCCGCCTGTCCATTTTGTAATACAATGATGACAGACGGAATAAAAAATAAGGATAAGGAACATGTTGTTCGCGTAATGGACGTAGCCGAGTTAATTGCCGGGGCAGCAGATTTATAAGATTAAAATATGTTAGTAGAATTTAATTCGCTGCCGGATACCTCCAGGGTATGGATTTATCAGGCAAGTAGAAGTTTCTCCGAAGTGGAGCTGGAAGAGATTACCAAAAGTTTGGATGAATTTTTAAAGGAATGGACTGCCCATGGGAGTCAGTTACAGGCCGGGTACGAAATAAAGTATAATCGTTTTCTTATCATCGCCTTAGATCAGTCGCAAACTGCAGCTTCCGGTTGTTCCATAGACGCTTCCGTTCATTTTATTCAACAGCTTGAAAGAAAATATGATATCCAACTTTTGGATAAGATGAATGTATCGTACAAACAAGGAGATTTTGTTGTTTATAAACCTCTTACCGATTTTAAAAAAATGGCCAAAGAAAAAGCAGTTTCCAAGGCAACTATTGTCTTTAATAATCTGGTAATCAATAAGTATGAATATCTCAATCATTGGGAAGTACCGGCCGAAGAAAGTTGGCATGGTCGTTTTATGTAATTTTTTACCGAAAAACATTCCTAAATCCCTAATTTTAGTAACATATCCGATGAAATGCAATAAAGCATCTTCTTTTAAGTTACTACCCTAGATTAGTTTCTGTATGCGATTGAGTCGATTGATTTTTATTTTTCTCTTCACCTTTTCAACCCTTCAAGGGCAGTTTAATCCATTAGTTGCCAAAGATACTTTGGCGCAACAGCAATGGGTAAATGCGCTATACGAAGGGATGACGCTAGAAGAGAAAATAGGGCAGCTCTTTATGGTTATGCTGGCATCAGATCAAGATAAAGCCAGCACCAATAGAATAAAGACTTTAATTGAAACGCAAAAAATTGGCGGGGTTATCTTCTCCAAGGGTGGTCCCGTCCGTCAAGCTAAACTAACCAATAGCTTTCAGGCGGCTTCTAAAATTCCGTTGCTCGTTGGTATGGATGCGGAATGGGGATTGGCTATGCGTCTGGATTCTACTTATGCCTTTCCATGGAACATGACTTTAGGTGCTATTAAGGACAGTTCTATTGTTGAGAAAGTGGGGCGTCAAATAGGGAAACATGCCAAGCGGATTGGCGTCCACATTAATTTTGCACCAGATATTGACATCAATACAAATCCTGCAAATCCAATAATTGGGAATCGCTCCTTTGGAGAAGAGCGGGAGAATGTGGCTCAGAAAGGGATTGCATTTATGAAGGGGATGGAAAGCGCAGGGGTATTATCCAGCGGCAAACATTTTCCGGGACATGGTGATACTGCAACCGATTCTCATTTAGGCCTCCCGGTAATTACATTTTCTAAGCAACGTTTGGATACGGTAGAACTCTATCCCTATAAAAAATTAATAAAAGAGGGGTTAAGCAGTGTTATGGTGGCACATTTAAGTGTTCCCGGCCTAGAATTAAAAGAGGATCTGCCTTCCTCCTTGTCCGAACAGATTATTTCTTATGTGCTCAAAGAACAACTGGGTTTTAACGGTTTAGTCTTTACAGATGCCTTAAATATGAAAGGCGTTACCAATTACGGCAAGGATGGGGATGTGGAACTGGCTGCTTTTCTTGCAGGTAATGATATTTTATTAATGCCTTTAGATGTGCAAAAGGCAAAGGCTAAATTACTTGATGCCTACAACAGAGGAAGAATTTCAGAAAGCAGATTATCGCATTCGGTGAAGAAAATTTTGATGGCCAAATACAAAGTAGGTTTAAATAACTATCAACCCGTTGAAATTGCCAATCTGTATCAAGATTTAAATTCACTTGAAGACGATCTTATCTATGAAGAGGCCATAGAAAATGCCCTTACTGTAGTTAAGAATAATTTTTCTTTGTTACCAATTAAGAAATTGGAGAATAAGAAGATTGCCTATGTTAAGTTTGGGGATGACAATAGTTCGGCTTTTTTAAAGGAAATGAATAAATATGCCTCCGTTACCCAAATTAATGGTAGTGATATAGGTACGTTAAAGAATAAGTTGAAGGATTTTAATTTGGTGATTATTGGCTTACACCGAAGTAATTCCAGCCCATGGAAACCCTATGAAATGACAAAGAATGAACTTTCCTGGTTACAAGAGATTGCCGCCGAGAGAAGTTCTAATCTCATACTTACCATTTTTACCAAACCATATGCACTTTTAGATGTCTCCTCTTTTCAACAAATAGATGGGGTCATTGTGGCGTATCAAAATAGCGTTATGGCCCAGGAAAGAACAGCCCAACTGCTATTTGGAGCCATCGGTGCAAAAGGGGTATTACCGGTAACTCCAAATCCCGCTTTTCCTGTAAAAACGGGTATTGAAATACAACCATCCATGCGATTGGGGTATAGTTTTCCGGAACGTGTGGGCTTAAGCTCAGCAAAGTTAGCAGAAGTAGATAGGTTGGTGCAAAATGGGATTGATTCCCTTATGTATCCCGGAGCACAGGTTGTGGTGGCTCGCAGGGGAAAGGTAGTGTATAACAAAGGTTTTGGACATCCTACCTATACCTCAGAAGATAGTATAACTACGGAGCATATTTATGATTTAGCATCGCTGACCAAAATATTAGCCACCTTGCCTATGGTAATGAGAATGGAAGAGGAGGGTAAAATACAGTTAAATACAACATTTCAGGAAATGATACCGGCTTATGCATCAACACGTATTAAGGATATTACGGTTTTGAAGGCTATGTCCCATTATGGTCGCCTCCCGGCCTGGATTGCTTTTTATTTAAGTACTTTGGATAAGAGTAGAAAACCGTCTCCTGAATTTTACAGAAGTGCCCCAACAGATGGATTTTCTATAAAAATCACTGATCAACTGTATTTGGCTGATGCTTATAACGATTCCATTTACAGTAGGATTGGGAGGCAAGAGTTAAAAGCCAATACCTATAAATACAGTGATTTGGCTTATTATGTTTTTAAAAAATATATAGAAGACTCCTACCGGGATGGGTTGCAAACCCTGACCGATACTTTTTTTTACAAGCCCTTAGGAGCTTATCTTACCACATACAACCCTTTGGATAAATTTCCAAAAAATCAAATTGTTCCCTCAGAAATAGACAATTACTATCGGTATCAAACGGTGCATGGGTATGTACATGATATGGGTGCCGCCATGCAAGGAGGGGTTGGGGGGCATGCAGGGCTGTTCAGCAATGCAAATGACATTGCCAAAATTATGCAAATGTATCTTCAAGAAGGCTTTTATGGGGATAGTCGCTTTTTTGATTCCAGAACCGTAAAAAAATTTAACAACTGTTATTTTTGCGACCAAAAAGTGAGAAGGGG
>CAYTDS010000046.1:0-2924 GCA_964436555.1 uncultured Flavobacteriaceae bacterium
GAACACCAGAGCCCGGCGGACTTTTTTGGTATGAAACATTGGATTTTTTGAAACAGGTATTTGCAGAAAAGAATGTTGTAGGTTTTGATCTGGTGGAGTTATGTCCTAATCCGGGAGATAAAACTGCAGATTTTCTAGCGGCTAAATTATACTATAAAATGCTAAGCTATAAATTTATGGAAGAAGGTATAGATGATGATTATGACAATACCTATGATATAAATTCCAAAGCTGGCGGAAATAATTTATCAAAATTTGAAGATGACGAAGACTAAGGGAGCAATTTCCAATTTTATAGAAAAATATTACCTGCATTTTAATGCTGCAGCATTAGTAGATGCCGCAAAAGGATATGAACAACAGTTACAAAGTGGTGCAAAAATGCTGGTTTCTTTAGCTGGGGCAATGAGTACTGCAGAGTTGGGTAAGATTTTCGCTGAGATCATCAGGCAAGACAAAGTACAGATTATTTCATGTACAGGAGCCAATTTGGAGGAAGATATAATGAATTTGGTAGCTCATTCTCATTATAAGCGAGTTCCAAATTATCGAGATTTAACTCCGCAAGACGAGTGGGATCTTTTGGAGAAAGGGTTAAATAGGGTTACAGATACTTGTATCCCCGAAGAGGAAGCATTTCGAAGATTGCAAAAGCATATTTACAAGATTTGGAAAGATGCTGAAGATGCCGGAGAGCGTTATTTCCCTCATGAGTTTATGTACAAAATGTTACTCTCGGGAGTTTTAGAAGAGCACTATGAGATAGATATTAAAGATTCCTGGATGTTTGCGGCAGCTAAAAAAAATCTTCCAATTATTTGTCCGGGCTGGGAAGATAGCACCATGGGAAACATTTTTGCTTCTTATGTGTTAAAAGGCGAATTGAAAGCGAGTACAATGAAATCCGGCATAGAGTATATGACCTTTTTGGCAGACTGGTACACTAATAATTCAAAAAAAGGAATTGGATTTTTCCAAATTGGAGGTGGAATCGCAGGGGATTTCCCTATTTGCGTAGTGCCCATGTTGTATCAGGATATGGAACGGACAGATACTCCCTTTTGGAGTTATTTTTGTCAGATCAGCGATTCAACAACAAGTTACGGATCTTACTCGGGGGCTGTGCCTAACGAGAAAATAACCTGGGGTAAATTAGATATTGATACACCCAAATTTATTATAGAAAGTGACGCAACTATTGTTGCACCATTAATTTTTGCTTACCTATTAGACATGTAATTATGGACAATTTAAAACGAGTCATTGTAGACTTTAAAAAACTTACCCCCGAAGTGTTGAAATTGCTAGTTGAAAAGTATCCTGATGGATATGACGACACCAATATAATCACTTTTAAAAATGCTCAAGGCGAACGTATAGAAGCAGTAGAAGTAACTACAGACGACACCAAATACTTGGTTAAGATTAGTGCTAAACTGGAAAAAACGATGGCCAATTATGATGAGGACGATTATGAGGATTTCGCAGATGATGACCCGGATGCTATTCCAGATGTGGATATAGAAGACGAAAGTGTGGAGGATGAAGATTAATTAAATGGGCATGTTTGAAGTTGTTGCTTACCAGATTGCAGCATCTATCAATATAAGACAATGTAAGGGATTATTGCCTTTAGAAATTTTGTATTCGGATAGTGACGAGCTTTACCTTAGAAATGGCGATAAAAAGTTTGTTTATATATTCCAATATGGAATGGTGTCTTTTTTTAATCATTCAGTTAAAGAAATCAATGACATATTATATGCTTTGAGCGCTTTATCTAAAGAAGCAATTTCTTCGGATCAATTTTCCGAGAAAATACAGGTGCAAATTGTAGAGGGACTACAAAAAGTTGCTTTTGACAAAGTGGTCTTACCTAGTTTTGATACGGAAGCAATACGTTTGGTAATGATGAACACCTCACAATCTGTGGCATTAGACCGATATTCTAACATTACAGAACAATTATTGGAAGAGGCTAATGAGCATACCAAGTATTTGGAGAAAATGGGAAGGCTTAATATCTCCGGGTACAAACTCATGAGGTTTATTGGGAAAACACTTAATATTAAGAACCAGATTTCTGAAAATTTGTACATTTTTGATGAGCCTGAAAGTACTTGGGAAAATGAAAAGTTGAATAAATTGAATTTGGAGTTAAAAAACATATTCGACCTAAAGATAAGATATAGGAACATTTATGAACGTATTGAAATAATCAGGGAAAACTTGGAACTTTTCAAAGACATCAGGCAGCACAATGAAAGTAGCAGGTTAGAATGGATTATCATTATTTTGATATTGGTAGAAGTGCTGGATTTGTTTATTTTCCGTATCTGGACACCACTCCTTAAAAATTTGCTCTAAGAAAATTGAATTATAAGATGCAAATGGATTGTCCATTTTATGTATCTTACATGAGTTCATCATAACCATTAAAACACTTGTATCGAGTACAAGGGCTTCAAGGTCAAATTAATGAATACTAACAGATGAAACGCACATGACCCAAGTTTTTAGGAAATACAAGAACATGTTTATGGGCGTTTCATGTGACCGTTAAAAAATAAAAATAAGTACATGAAAAATTCGCCATTCCATATGTCTATGCCCTGCTATAGCGTAAGCAAAACCAAGGACTTTTATATTGATGTCATCGGGGCAGAATTAGGTCGGAGTTCTACCCAATGGGTAGATATTAATTTATTTGGAAACCAGATTACATTTACCAAAGCAGGTGAGTTTAATTTTATATACAGAACATACAAATTTGAAAATACGGTACTTCCCGCGTTTCATTTTGGAGTAATTGTGGATCATGAAACCTGGAAAATGTTATATGAAAAATTAAGGGAAACAAAACATGAACTAATTCAGGAAGTTACCTTTTTGAAAAGTAAACTTGGAGAACATACTTCTTTTTT
>CAYTDS010000046.1:3024-13058 GCA_964436555.1 uncultured Flavobacteriaceae bacterium
TAATTCAGGAAGTTACCTTTTTGAAAAGTAAACTTGGAGAACATACTTCTTTTTTCATACAAGATCCCAACGGACATATGGTAGAGTTTAAAACCTTTGCAAATCAAAAAGATATATTTAACACATAGGATCAGGTTCCTTATAGGAATTTAAAATAGACACTATTTATTGGAATAAGGACTATGAAAATAGGAAATCTGGAAGTTATAGGGAGTGAAGAATGGTGTGTTTTTGAAGAATTGGGCATTCCCGCAATAAAGGCCAGAGTAGATTCCGGAGCCAAAACTTCTTCTATTCAGGCAACAAATATTAAAGTGTTTTTTAAAGGAGCAAAGGAATTTGTAAAGTTTGAAGTGAATCCTTTGCAGGACAATCGTAGCATCAATATAGAATGTGAAGCCAAACTGATAGATAGACGAACTGTTAAGAGTTCTTCCGGTATAGCAGAGGAACGTCTGGTAATTCGAACTCCTGTAACCTTGGGAGGCAGGAAATTTGATATAGAACTTACTCTGGCCAATAGGGATACCATGGAATTTAGAATGCTGTTGGGTAGAGAGGCATTAAATCAAAAATATGTTGTTAATCCTGCAGAGAGTTTTTGTCTTGGGGAGCTAAAAGAGGATCACATTAATAGCAAATACGCCTCGTTTGTAAAAGAAAAGACCGGGTTAAAGATTGCTCTTTTGGCCAGCAATCCGGAATTATACAGTAATAAAAGAATAATGGAGGCTGCCGAAGCTCGTGGCCATGAGATTGTGTTTTTAAATGTAGAACACTCCTACATGAAGTTGGATGCACTCTCACCGGAAATACGATATAGAGGGGGTAACGTTTTAAACGAATTTGATGCAATTATCCCAAGAATTAAGCCTGCGGTTACTTTCTACGGTTGTGCACTTATTCGCCAATTTGATTATTTAGGGGTTTATTGCTTAAATTCTGCTGAGTCCATTACCCAATCCAGAGATAAACTCTTTGCTTCCCAATTGTTTTCAAAAAATGATATTCATATCCCCATTACCGGTTTTGCTAAATCGCCATTAGATACCAAGGACCTTATTCGCATGGTGAATGGGGCCCCTTTAATTATAAAATTGTTAGAAAGCACACAAGGTAAGGGAGTTGTCTTGGCCGAGACCAACAAAGCTGCCGAAAGTGTTATAAATGCCTTTAAAAGTGTACAAACCAATATCTTGGTACAGGAGTTCATTAAAGAAGCGAACGGACAAGATATTCGATGTTTTGTGGTAGACGGAAAAGTGGTTGCCTCCATTCAGCGGCAAGCGGAAAAGGGCGAATTTAGGGCTAATCTCCATCAGGGAGGTAAGGCATCTGTAATAAAGATAACTCCTGAAGAAAAAAAATTGGCAATAAAAGCTGCCAAAATCTTAAATCTAGTAGTGGCTGGAGTAGATATTATCCGCTCCAATAAAGGACCGCTATTACTGGAAGTTAATTCTTCACCCGGCCTTGAAGGAATAGAGAATGCTACAGGGAAAGACATAGCCAATACCCTGATTGTGGCTATTGAAAAACGGTTAAAATTTCAAGAATTAGAGGAGGTTCAAATTTTCTAACATCTCGGTTGTGGTTTTTTCCAGATCAAATATGGGTTCCCAACCCCAATCCATTTTTGCCTGATTGTCGTCTATAGAACTAGGCCAGGAGTCTGCAATATGTTGCCTAAAATCCGGCTTGTAAGCAATGTTAAAGTCCGGAATATGATTTTGAATGCTTTTGGTAATTTCAGCAGGAGTAAAACTCATCGCTGCCAAATTATAAGATGAACGAATACTTAAATTATCCGAATTATTTTCCATCAATTCCATAGTAGCTCGGATTGCATCGTCCATAAACATCATTGGAAGTTTGGTGTCCTGCTCTAGGAAACAGGTATAGTGACCATCACTAAGGGCTTTTTGGTAAATTTCTACAGCATAGTCCGTTGTTCCCCCTCCCGGAGGGGTCTTCCAGCTAATGAGACCCGGATAGCGCACGCTGCGCACATCAACTCCATATTTACTGTGGTAATAAGCACACCATCGTTCTCCGGTTTGTTTGCTAATACCATATACCGTAGTGGGCTCCATAATGGTATGCTGTGGTGTATTTTCTTTTGGGGTGCTGGGTCCAAAAACCGCTATGCTTGAGGGCCAAAAAACCTTGTTTATTTTCTTTTCCTTAGCCAGATTAAGAACGTTGAAAAGGGAGCTCATATTTAAGTTCCACGCCCGCTCGGGAAACTTTTCAGCGGTCACACTCAACATAGCTGCCATAAGATATACCTCCTCAATTTCATAATACATAACCACATTTTCTATGGCCTCATAATTAGTGGCATCTAGGAGTTCAAAAGGCCCTGAACTCATTAAATTGGCACTCCCTTCCCTGATGTCACTGGCAATTATCCTGTTTTTGCCATATTTTTCGCGCAAAGCCAAGGTTAATTCCGTCCCAATTTGTCCGCACGCCCCTATGATTAAAATGGATTTTTGCATCAAAATGAAGTTAAATGTTTGGTGGTAAAGATAGCTTTTATTAAAATTTGTACATTCGCTATATGAAGAAATTATTCTTTTCGGGTGTCCTGATTGTGCTACTTTTCTCTTGTAATCAGGAGAAAAAAACAACCCTAGTTGAAGTAATCACTGAAACGAATTTTGACACTAAAAAGTTTCCTCCGAAAATTAGTATTAATTCAAAGGCCAATGAGCTCATACAAAATTGGACAGAATTTAACGCCTTTGAAGCCAGTTTTGATGCCATATATAGAATAGCCAATACGTCCGACTTAAGTATGGTGATAGAGGATTTAATAGAAAAACAAAAACTATTGGAAGCTTCTGAATTCCCTGAGTTATTTAAAAAACCTCAGATTAAAAGTAGACAAAAAGTGGTTAAGACATTTATTTTAAAAATAAAAGGAGATTTAGAGTACCGAACAAATCCACAGGAATCTATTGTGCAGATGATAACCGCTTACAACGCATTTCGCAACCAATTTAATGTACTTGCCAACAATACCTTAGACTCTCAGTTAATATTATATGAATAGATGGATAATTTTATTTATAGGTATATTTTTTGTTGTTAAAGCCGGCGCACAATTGGGCACCAGCCGCGAGCAAATAAACCTTCAGTTAGATAAATGGCACAAAGCGGCGGCTAATGCGGACTATGACACCTATTTTGAGATAATGACGGATGATAGCGTATTTCTTGGAACAGATGCGCTGGAAAATTGGCAAAAAGATGCCTTTAAAGCTTTTTCCAAACCGTATTTTGCAAAGGGTAAGGCCTGGAATTTTACAGCAGTACAGCGTAATATTTATGTAGATGAAGGAGAGGAATTCGCTTGGTTTGATGAATTGCTGGACACCCAAATGAAACTTTGTCGTGGATCCGGAGTACTAAGAAAAGTTGAAGGAGTCTGGAAGCTGGCCCATTATGTATTATCCATTGCCATTCCTAATGAAAATGTTAGTGAAGTTATTCACCTGAAAAAAGAGAAGGATAGTTTACTGATGATAAAGTTGAGAGAAAATTAAAAAATTGAAATCAAAAAAAGCGGAACTGGAAATCCGCTTTTTTTGATTGTATACTACTGTTTATTGTTCCTTATGGTTGTTCTTTTCGTGACTGCAACGCTTGTTTGCTTAAACTGGCCAAATTAAAACTAGGATCAATTTTTAAAGCTTCATCAAAAGAGGCCATGGCCACATCTATATTGTTTTTATCAATATTGTATTCTACAAGACCTCTAAGATGAACAAAAGCAGCCTTTAAGGATACTTCATAGGGTTCTTGTCGCTCGTAAAAAGCGTGTTTCATATCATCTTTTACATTGGCAAGGCCATAAGTTATATCAGTGGCAGCACCTTCGTTATCTCCTATTTGTATTTTTAAATCGGCCAATTCATAGGCTAAGAAGGCATTTGGCACTCTTTTAAATAGAATTTCAAATTGTTCCAAGGCACGTTTGGGCTGGTTTAGGGCTTTAAGGGAAATAGCTTTTACTTGAACCCTTAAGTCCGAATCTGTTTCCACCTTTTCTATTCCAATGGTATTTAATGCCTGCATGTGTTGATTATCATTGGCATAGATGTACGCCAAAGTATCCATACGTTCTTTAGATGGGGAAAGCACATTTAGGTGTGTTATGGCATTTATAACACCGGTAACATCGCCTTGTAATCTCATTTCAGCATAAAATGCTTCAAAGTGTTTTTGTAGTTCGGTTTTGGTTTGTGCGTTAACAGAAACTCCTGAAATCAAAAGAATTATAAGAAGGCTTTTTTTCATTTTAATACTAATTTAGTGCGCCAAAACTATTAAATTATTTTTAGTAATTTGTTAAAGAAATCCTTAAACCTTATTAGAAAAGAAAATGGACGCCCTAAGACGCCCATTCTGAGTATGGTTGGTTATTGATTGTGTTTACACCGCTGTAAGACTTACCTTTCTGTTTCTGTAATTACTAAGAATACCGGCATAGAAAGCCAGGCTGTTGCGGTCTCTTCCCAAACAAGACTTTAAAAAATCTTTTAAATTGGTAAATAGAAGATTTGTTCTCATAGTGGGCAATGTAAAATTAAGCCCTTTTGGATCATAAGAAGAATCATCCATTACAATATCCATAATTACCCTTTTCCTGTGGTAATCTATGGAAACGTCCGCAGCATTATAGCATTTTTTTAAAATTGCTACATGTAGGTCCTGAAACGATTTGGGTGTTTTTTGGTCTGTGCAACTGCGGGAGATTAGATTTTCAATTTCCATCAGAATTCTCCCATTTAAATTTGAATTTTCCATGGTACTCTGATTTTTTCGTTTTTATAAAGTTATGCATTTCATCGATAAAGTGGTGCAAATCAGTTATATAATTAACAATTATTGATGCTTTTTGTTGTGAAAATAGCAAAACTTGTGGTGTACTAACTCTTAATAGACGTCTTAAAGCGGTATTTTTTAACAGTTGTTAGTAGGGCAGAATGTATTGTTTTCCCTGGAGGAATTTGGTTTTCCAAATATTCCGGTGGTTCAAGACCTCTTTTTGCAGCTTCATCGGTATAATATGCTTTTTTAGAAGGATGCAAAGGATATACTCCATTAAATAACTCATTCCAATAGCCATGCTCCACTATAGTTTCAAGAATGGCTATGCAATCGTCTAAATGAATTAGGTTTACTGGATCATTTCCATTTTGGAGTGCTTTTCTTCCTGCCAAATGGTAAACAGGATGCCGGTCCGGGCCTATGAGTCCACCAAAACGCACTATTGTAGTATCTAAATGTGGATCATTTCTAAAAGTATTTTCGGCTTCTACTAATTGTTTCCCGGATTCGGTAATAGGAGCGGTAGGTGTAGCTTCGGTAACTATAACATCTGTTTCACTATAAACCGAAGTACTGCTGACAAAAATAACCTTAGTAACACCGGATTTCTTTACGGCCTTCCATAGTAATCTTATTTTTTTTTCGTAATTCTCTTTTCGATCACCTCTTAGTTTTGGAGGAACATTTACAATTAATACCGAAATACCGCTTAGAAATGTATGTATGTCACCTTCAATACCATCCTCAGAAAGCGCTATTAGAAAAGGGTGTATACCCATATTTTTAAGCTGTAGAAATTTTGCCTCAGAGGTGGTGCTACCATGAACTGTGTACCCATTTTGCAAAAATGATACGGCTAGAGGGAGCCCTAACCAACCACAACCCATAATTCCGATAGCATTAGTCAAACCGTACTGTTTTAGTTAAAAGAATGGCATCATTGATTACAAAAGGCATCGGAATACTATTCTCTGGTCTTGAGGGAATGCTAAATAGCGGATTTTCCAAAAGGTCATTAGATGCCTCAAACAAGGTGAGTTCCAGAGTAGCATCTACAGGAATGGTAAACTCCATCTCTGTAAAATCATTTTGGCTAATGTAGTGTGTTATAAGCTTTTTCGATTTTCGATTTTCCAAATAGAAAGAGGAAAGTGAAATCCCATTTACGCTTCCCTTTTTTATTGTAACGTCATTGGTGAAAATTTCAAGGCGGTTCACATTTCGTTGAGGTAGAATACAGATTTCCAAGAGCCGTTCATCACCTATTACAGTATCCCTTATTTTTTCAATAATTGGGGGTGGTATAGTTTTTAATGGAGCCTCTGCAATATAGGAAAAGCCTGTACTGTATTTACTGCTGAGTATTGCAGCAGCATTTTTTTCATAGTTCTTTTTGTTAGTTCCAAAATAGTTTTTGTTCCAGTCTATAAGAGTATAATCATAGGTTGCCCATTGGGCTGTATTGGTATCTGCATTCAGCACATACAAGAGGCTACTGGGTTTTGCATTATCTTTTGTAAATCCGGAACTGAAATGTGCTGAAACCATAAAACCAACAAAAAGAACAAAACTCAAAAAAGCCAAAACCTTTTTTTTGGTATAAAATCCAAAAACCGGTAGCAACAAAGCAAAAGTTAATGTTGTAAGGAGGGTTGTGGCAATTATCATTTTTAATCCCAGCCCCACAGGAAACATCTTTATAAGCGGGGCGTATATAAATAGCGCAGGAATGGTCAGAAAAAATAGCAGGTAAGGTTTTATTGCCTTTAGATTCATAACAATTAAAAAGGACGCTAATAAGGCAAATACCGGAAAAACAAAAAAACTGGCTCCCGGTAAAAAGTGGGCTACGAGTCCACAAATTAACAGCCAAAGGAATAGCGGCGCAACTAAAAGATTTACTGTTTCTATTTTTCGAAATCTATGGTATGCCCAAAAACAAATACTGGTAGCAAAAAGAACAAAAGCCAAAATGTAGGTATATCCGTTGTAGGTAAAACCATGCAACATATCATTGTATTGAGGATACATCCATTTTAAAACAGGCCAGCCGTAAAACCCTACAACACCATTTATAATCAAAGCCAGAAGTAATGGCACAAAGCCTTTCAAAATGTTTTTTGTGTTTAATAATTTTTTTTGAAGCCCATAGACTAATAATGCAATAAAGAAAAGTAGTGCCAGAATAAGCATTGGATAAATCCAATCAAAAGGGTAGGAGACAAGCTTAAAAAAAGGGACACTAAAGTAGACATAATCATTTGGGTTTTTCAAATCTGTTAAATCCGAATTACTAAAATGCTTTAGCAGCGGCATAAGGTAACTACCCTGATGTGCGAGCGTATTTCGGTCCAATCGGGCATAATTATCCCTTACCGTATGGTAGTCAAAATGGTCGTCTATAAATGCAAAATTAAAACCATCTATATCCCTGTCTTTTCTAAAAACGGTAAGGTCGGTGTCGTTGGGGAGCATTTTGTACACACTGTAGGCAAGAGAATTGGTTACAGGGAATTGAGGCTCTGCGGTTATAAATTCCTTTATAAGTTTACTGTTTCCCCTGTTTGTTTCTAGAAGCATATAACTTGGACCACCACTACCCCTAGCCTCGAAATTGAGCACCAGACCTACCTCTTTTGCCCATGGATGATTGTTTACAAAAAGATCAGCCCCGTTTAGACCTAATTCCTCAGCATCGGTAAAAAGAATGATAATATCATTTTTCGGAGTTTTATTTTCAGATAAAAAAGCGCGTATTCCTTCAAGTATTGTTGCAACACCACTTCCCGCATCACTGGCGCCTAAAGAAGAATGTGGGCTACTATCGTAGTGAGAAAGTAAAACCAAAGCTTTTCCTTTACCTGAACCTTTTATTCTGGCCAATATGTTTATGGCTTTGCTTAGGTTGCCCCAATCCCCGGCGGTATACCCTTCTTGAAACGTTGTCTGTAATCCCATTTTTTCCAGTTCCGTAACAATATATTCCCTTACTTTTATATGTGCCGGGAAACCTACTGCATGTGGTTGCTTGGAAATATGCGCTATGTGTTTTAAGGCTCTATCTGTAGAAAAGGTGCTTTCATCACTGGCAAGATCGCTTCTATAGGAAGGCATAGAAAGGGTGAAACTTATATAAATGGCTAAAAGGATAAGTAAGAGTGTGATAGTGGTTGAAATTGGTTTCATTGTCATTGACCTTTAGAAATTCGGTTGTATTCGGTGTCTATTTACCTTAGAAAGTTAAGCAAAAATACATTAGTTATGCCCATTTATTGTAGCTCCTATTTGATGCTTGCAATAAAATTGGATGCGCCAACCAATTTTACTATTTGGTAAGTTCTTTTGGCCTAAAAGTAATGGAACAAGATGTTAAGTTAGGTATGGAAATTTTAAAAAAAATATACTTTCTTAAATTATACACACAAAATCTTAGGAATTAAAGGTATAAAATGTTAAAAAATTTAACTTTTACAAAAAAAATTACTATATTTAAGATTAATCTAAAACGAAGCAATATGGGAATTAAGAGTTTTCAGGGTGTCCGGGCCAAGGAAGTCACCAAAAAGGAATATACCGCCCCTATCCTTGTGGCGGATTATATGACCAAGAAGTTATTAACCTTCAGACCGGACCAATCCATTCTCCAGGTAATGGAATCCTTTGCAAAAAATCATATTTCTGGGGCTCCAGTATTGGATGATAATGGGTTTTTAGTCGGAATTATATCGGAGGCAGACTGCATGAAGCAAATTTCTGAGAGTCGCTATTTTAATATGCCCATACTAGATAAGCGCGTTGATTCGTATATGACAAAAAACGTACAAACCATTCCTCACGATATCAGCATTTTTGATGCTGCAGCCATTTTTGAAAGGGATAACCGGCGCAGGTTACCGGTAATGAAAGATGGTATTTTGGTGGGTCAGATAAGTCGAAAAGATGTCGTTATTGCGGCATTAAAGCTAAGTGGTCAAAACTGGAAATAGGCTACACGAAGTATTTCTTAATGGTGCTCCAAGATTTGGAGCTACTCTCTTTTTACAATCATATAAAACTCATTCTCCAAAGGGAGATAACCTAAATCGTATACAAAATAATAAACGGTTCCTTTTTGGGTAGTGTACAGATTAGTAAAATAGTCAAAGTCGAATCCTTTATCCATTAAACGGGTTCTTGTGGTCTTTGTTTTTCCTTCGGTAAGGGGGAAACTATCTAAAACCCTATAATTCTTCCGCAATCGGTTGTTAATGTTCCGAATTAGGTTTTTACTGTCCTTATTTACATTATTGTTATAAGCATTGCGACAATAGTCCGAGCAAAATTTCTTATCCGTTCTACCAATTATTTTCTCCCCACATTCCAAACACTTTTTTTCCATGTCAACGGACTTTTTTGTAGTTGAATTTCACTTCTTCCTTGCTACCATCTTCATTGTCAATCAATACGTAAAGGTTTATTTCATTATCATTGATTTTTTCAAACGTAAAATCATCAAAAAGAACACGATTTTTTTCCAGTTTAACTAATTGAAAATCAACAGTTTCTTCCTTCTCTTCCCAGCCTTCCAAATTGCCATTAAAATGCTTCAGCTGTAAGAGTAGCGTTTCTCCTTGTTGTTGAATATGGCCAATTTCATAAAACTGAACTTTCTCTTCTACAAGTAACCGAAAAGTAAACATCATGGAATCTCCCAGAGGAGGACTCCATATTTCTTCGGTAATACCTCCAAAAGCCTCACCTTTCCAGTGTCCCGCAATCCATGAAACTTCTGCTAATGTCGCCTTTGGTGAAGTGCTTCCTTCGGTAAATGAAACTGTGTTTTGTGCCTGAGCGCTTAAAGAAACAATCAAAATTAAGGTCAGCAAATACTTCATAAAATTTAGTTTTATAACACAATGTACAAATTATCATCAATATTTTGGCTCAGCTTAAATTTATAAAATGACCTCATATTATGTCATGAAAATCTTTTTTTTAAAATTGAAACACTCGGATGTTTAATTATCTATTGCCGAGAAAACCATCTGTCGAAACTGCCAACTTGTATCGTCCGAAACATCACCCTGCGTTTGCTTATAAATCAATCCAATAATCTGTTCTTCCGGATCGGCAAAATATTGGGTGTTAAAATAACCGCCCCAATCAAAAGTACCCGTGCTGCCCTGCCCTCCATTGGCCTGCCCTTTTTCACTTAA
>CAYTDS010000047.1:0-12976 GCA_964436555.1 uncultured Flavobacteriaceae bacterium
CTCCAACTCAAGGTATCTATTCCCTTGACTTTTATGATGTAAACATTGGAGTTGCTATGGGTGGAGATTACACCCAGCCAGAAGTTAATAGATTAAATAAGGTCATAACAAAAGATGGTGGCCTAAATTGGGTGCCTATTGCGGATGGGAATGGCCCCGGTTATACCAGCTGTGTTCAATTTGTTCCAAACTCCGGGGGTAATGATATTGTGGCTTTGGGAGCGGACGGGATATACTATTCTAACACTATGGGGGAATCCTGGAAAAAAATGGCTGAAGATACTTTTTATACTCTGCGCTTTTTAAATGATTCAACAGCCTACGCAGCTGGAAAAAATAAAATAGCGAAACTTATATTACTATAAAATATTGAAATAATAGATTTTTAAATAAAGCCTTTCCCAGCCAATTAAGCTACTCACTTCCCTGTCTTTGATGAGATTGTTTTATGAGCTGCTTTTTGAAATCTTCCTCGGCTTTCATCAAAAGCAAAGTCTTTTTGGCCGTTATAATTTTACTGAGCTTTTGCAAAAAGGATTTGTCTAATTGTTCCTGCTCATCCTCCAAAGCTAAATACTTATTTAACAGTACCAAGGCTTCTTTTTCGGAAATGTTGTCCATGGCACTCAACTTATCCCAAACTTCTTGCCATTCTTCTTTGCGAAGATTATGTCTGTCCGCTTCATACTTGTTATAGATTGGCCAGAAAGACTGGGCTTCAGAGCTTGTCAGGGATAGACGCTCTGTAATGAAGGCCACTTTTAAAGTTTTTATCTTATCTCGGTCGGGTCTATGCTGCCCAAATGCGACCGACATACTACCAATCAATAAGACAGTAACCCATATTTTTAAACTCTTATTCATCATTTTCCAGATTTAGTTCGTAAAGAGAATCAGTGTTATTGTTAAGGTATTCTATTATGATTTCCTCATTTAACCTATCCGTTAAAATATCATTTATCTCTAGTTGGTCCACAGGTATTATTTCAGCAATTTCATAGCTGGTAATTCCAAATTTATTAGATTCAAAATAGGTCTCAATGTCTGAATAAGCCAAATCATCAAATCCGAAAGTAGGTTCCTTGTCCTTGATAAACTGAATACCGAAAAACAATATTAGTATAGCGGCTACCGCTGCTGCATAATAGTACTTTTTAAAGGGATGTAACTGGACGACTCTGATTTCTTGCTTATTGATTTTTTCTACAATGCGGCCATTAAGTGCTTCAAAATAGCCGGGAGGCAAAATAAAACCGTCATTATCAGTTTTATGATGCTTGTCTTCAATTTTGCTAAGAAAACGTCTAGAAGCATTTTCAAAGTATCCTTCTGGAACACTAAAATCAATCTTTTTATCGCTATTTTTCATCTGATGATATACTTTTTTTAGCCAGATGGTGTTCGCTAATTAATTTTGCGGTTGGCATCCATAATTATTAATGGCTTACTTTAAATCTATAGTTTGACTATCAATATCTTAAAAGGTTTAATGGGATAATAAAAAGCTTTCTATTTTCTTTGATGCTAAATGGTAAGAAGCCTTTAATCCGCCTACCGTTGTTTCTAAAATTTCAGAAATCTCTTCATATTTCATTTCTTGAAAGTATTTCATATTGAATATCAATTTTTGTTTTTCAGGGAGGGTTGCTATAGCCTCTTGCAGTTTTAATTGAATCTCATCGCCCTCAAAATAAACATCACTTCGCAGATTATCAACCAATTTTCCCTGTAATTCTTCACTGCTTAAACCTAACTTCCGGGATTTAGTTTGCAAAAAAGTTAAAGATTCATTAGTAGCAATTCTATAAATCCAAGAATATAGCTTACTGTTCCCCTTAAAACTATCTATGTTACTATACACTTTTATAAATGTGTTTTGTAATACATCGTCGGTATCGTCATGATTTAGTACAATTCTGCGGATATGCCAATATAACCGTTCCTTATAGGTATTTATAAGGACTTCAAAAGCTTTTGCCTGAGTTTCCTTTTGTTGCAATTGCTGTACTAAAGTTTCTTCGGCAATCAAAATTTCTTGCTTTAGTTTATTTTTTAGACTAAAATATAACAAAAAGGTTTAAATCTATCAGCCTTTGAAATAAAGAATAAAGACTACAGAATAGCTGGTTTTGAATCTACAAGTCAAATGATTGCATGCTAACCAACTTTTTATATGCCCCATTGGCAGCCAGTAATTCTGTGTGAGAACCTTGCTCCACTATAATTCCTTTTTGAAGAACAGCAATGGTGTCTGCATTTTGGATAGTAGAAAGTCGGTGTGCAATTACAATTGAAGTTCTGTTTCGCATCATTTTTTCCAATGCATCTTGAACTAAACGCTCACTTTCAGTATCAAGAGCAGAAGTAGCCTCATCCAAAATCATTATTGGAGGATTTTTCAAAACAGCCCGTGCTATAGATAATCGTTGTTTTTGCCCACCGCTCAATTTATTACCGGAGTCACCGATATTAGTATCATATCCATCAGGCAATTCAGATATAAATTCATGGGCATTGGCAACCTTGGCTGCAGCAATAATTTCTTCATCAGTGGCATTGTGTTTGCCAAGTGCAATGTTATTTTTTACGCTATCATTAAATAAAATTGAATCCTGGGTTACCAAGCCTATTAAGTTGCGTAGCGAATGCTTAGTCATGTCTTTTATGCGAACCCCGTCTATTTGTATTTCTCCCTCATTTACATCATAAAATCGGGTCAACAGATTGGCAATTGTACTTTTGCCACTACCAGATTGACCTACTAAAGCTACAGAATGCCCTTTCGGAACTGTTAAACTAAAATTTTGTAAAACATATTCATCTTCATACTTAAAAGAAATGTTCAACAAATTAACCCCGGTATCAAAAGTACTTTTAACTATAGCGTTTTCCTTTTCTATGATTGAGTTTTCAGTTTCCAAAATTTCTAATACTCGTTCTGCGGCAGCATTTCCTTTTTTTACACCATAAGAGGCCTTGCTTATAGCTTTTGCAGGAGTTAAAATGTTATACGCCAGAGCCATGTAGGCGATAAAAGAAGACGGATCCAAAGTTTTATCCACTAATACCATTTGTCCTCCAAACCAAAGTAGTACTCCGATGACTAAAATACCCAGAAACTCGCCTACTGGGGAAGCCAAATTTTGACGGTTTAATAATTTGTTTGAAAATCTAAAAAAGCGCTGTGTTGATATTTTGAAAGTGTTGTAAAATTTAGATTCTGCATTAAATGCTTTTACTACTCTGAGTCCACCAAGTGTTTCTTCTACAATAGATAAAAACTCACCTTGTTCTTTTTGTACACGATCTGATTTTTTCTTTAGAGATTTTCCAATTTGCGAAATTGCCATCCCCGCCAAAGGAATAAAAATAAATACAAAAAGGGTAAGCTTGGCACTAATACCAAACATGATAATAATGGTAAACAAAATGGTTAACGGCTCTCTAACAATAAGTTCTAAAATGGATAGAAATGAATGTTGAATTTCCAGCACATCTGAGGTTATACGTGCTATAACATCGCCCTTTCTTTTTTCTGAATAAAAGGAAATAGGTAATTCCACTATCTTTTTATACATATCATTTCTAATGTCTTTAAGTACCCCATTCCTCAAAAAAGTAATAAAATACATGGCCAGATAGTTGAAGATATTTTTTAAAAGAAACAAGACTAGTACTAGGCCAATAACCAATACAAGGCCCTTCATTTCATCCTCAGCCGCATAGGAGGTTACCATATAATTGGCATAATCCTGTAAATAATCCTTAATCTGTCCCAATTTTGTATAAACCGGTGGCTGGTATACTTTTTTTGATTGATCAAAAAGTACATCCAGCATAGGAATCAAAGCCGCAAAGGACAAAGAACTGAATAAGGCGTAAAGAATATTAAAAAATATATTTAGGTAACCGTATTTTTTATAGGGTTTGGCAAAGCGAAGGATTTTTTTGAAATACTCCATTAATTCAATTTGAGTTCACTAAGGATGCGATTTATTTTTGCATCCAATTCAGCATCTACTTTTTTAAAGTTCTCCGCTTTATCCAAAGTGGCGTTAATACTAAAATAGAACTTAATTTTGGGTTCTGTCCCACTGGGTCGTGCCGCCATTCGGGTACCATCTTCAGTGATTAAAATTAAAACATTAGACTTTGGAATATCCAGTTGAGTAACTTTTCCTGTCTTTATATTGGTAGAGGTTGCGGTATTATAATCTTCTACGGCGACAACCATAGATCCATCAATAGATTTTACCGGATTTTGCTTAAAATCAATCATCATTTGTTTTATTTCTTCTGCACCGCTTATTCCTTTTTTAGTTAGGGAGATTAGCTTTTCTTTATAAAACCCATAGTGAACATAACAGTCAATCAATTCTTTGTAAAAAGAACTACCGTTAGCTTTTGCGTCAGCGGCAATTTCACAGGCGAGGAGAGTAGCGGTAACTGCATCTTTGTCTCGTACAAAATCACCCACCATAAATCCAAAACTTTCTTCCCCACCACCTACAAAATTTTGTTCCGGAAAATCTTTTACCATTTTGGCAATCCATTTAAATCCGGTCAAAGCAGATTTATACTCTACCCTGTAAGCATTCGCTAGGCTTGCCATCATTGGAGTGGAAACTATAGTCGAGGCAATAAACTCATTACCCTTAAAACCTTTTTTCTTTCGTTGGTCCAATAAGAATTTAGTCATAAGAACCATGGTTTGGTTTCCATTTAACAATTCAATTTGACCTTCTAAATTCCGCACGGCAATTCCCAGACGATCGCCGTCCGGATCAGTGCCGATAACCATATCTGCCCCTATATCCTCAGCCTTTTTAACAGCTAAAGTCAATGCTTCCGGTTCTTCCGGATTTGGTGATATTACTGTTGGAAAATTACCATCTGGTTTAGACTGTTCTTCAATAAGGGTCACATTTTTATAACCGGCCCGTTTTAGAACTTCGGGAACCGCAGTAATGGTAGTACCGTGCAGCGAGGTAAACACAATTTTAAAATCTTCTTTACCCTTGGCATCAAAACTGCCGTTTTTCAAGGAAGCAGATATAAAAGCTTCATCGGCCTCCTTGTCAATATATTCGATTAGATTCTCATTTGCATGAAATTTAATATCCTCAAAAGATAGCTTGTTTATTTCCGCAATTATTTCTCCATCTTGTGGAGGAACTATTTGTCCGCCATCAGTCCAATATACTTTGTAGCCATTATATTCAGGTGGATTATGTGATGCTGTTAAAACAATACCGGCATGACAATTAAGATGTTTTACAGCAAAGGAAAGTGCCGGAGTGGTTCTCAGTTCAGTAAACAAATATACTTTAATACCATTGGCAGTAAAAACTTCTGCTACTGTTCTGGCTAAAGTGTCACTATTGTGTCTGCAATCATAGGCAATAACCGTTTTTATTTCCTGGCCCGAATAAACTTTATTTAAGTAATTACTTAAGCCTTGAGTGCTTTTTCCTAAAGTGTATTTGTTTATTCTATTGGTGCCAACTCCCATTACGCCGCGCATACCGCCGGTACCAAACTCAAGATCTTTAAAAAAACGGTCTTTTAAATCCTCTGAATTGGTGTTAATAATTTTTTCAACTTCATCGCGTGTCTCCTTGTCAAAAACAGGTGTCAACCAACTCTTGGCTGTACTTAAAATGGTATCCATAAAATGTTGATATTTCTTAAAAGGTTAAAATTACGAAGAATATTAGTGTTTTAACGTGTTGACTTCTTCAGATATTATGTATCGGTTCTCATCTTTTCGGGAACGAATAAGGATTTCACCTAAAAAACCTGCTAAAAAGAGCTGAGTACCTATAATCATCGCTGTAAGAGCGATAAAAAATTGTGGGCGACTAGTAAGCAGTCTGGCCGTGGGATTCAGAAATAATTTATCTACACCTAAATATAAAGTGAGAACAAAGCCAACCAAGAACATTAAAATCCCCAATGCGCCAAACAAATGCATAGGTCTGCGTCCAAATTTGGATACAAACCAAATTGTTATTAAATCCAAAAAACCATTTATAAAACGGTCCATGCCAAATTTGGTTTTTCCATACTTTCTTGCTTGATGCTGTACTACTTTTTCGTCTATTTTAGAGAAACCGGCACTTTTCGCCAGTACCGGAATGTAACGATGCATTTCTCCGGAAACTTCTATGGTTTTTACCACTTCCTTTTTATAGGCCTTTAGACCACAATTAAAGTCATGCAATTTTACGCCCGAGGTTCTTCTTGCTGCCCAATTAAATAATTTTGATGGTAAATTTTTGGAAATAGCAGAATCGTAACGTTTTTTCTTCCAACCAGAAATTAAGTCGTACCCATCTTCTTTTATTAGTTTATAGAGCTCAGGAATCTCTTCCGGATTGTCCTGCAAATCAGCATCCATGGTGACAACCACATCACCTTGTGCGGCTTTAAATCCTGCGTGCAATGCCTGCGATTTACCAAAATTCTTAAGAAAGCGGATACCTTTTACATTATGGTTTTCAGCAGCCAACTTGGAAACTATTTCCCATGAATCGTCTGTACTGCCATCATCTATAAATAGAATTTCATATAAAAAATGATTGGATTGCATTACTTGTGCAATCCAATCATGAAGTTCTTTTAACGATTCTTCTTCGTTTAGAAGGGGTATAACAATGGATAAATGCATTTATTGTTTTTGAAACACACTTCAAAAATACTATAAATCATTTAATAAGCCGGCTTTGCCTTTTTAAAAATTAAACCTGCAAAGAAGCCAAAAACCAGACCAAGTAGTACACTAAATATGAGTCCAATAGGATATGACATCCATGCAAACTTCTTTTGCATTTCTATTCCCTGATCTATTTGTTCCACCGTTAACTTGGGATTACTTTCTAATGCCTGAACCTTACCAATTTCAAATAGCTTATCCATATAATCAGGTTCAATAAAATTGGAAAGAACAAAAAAGTAGAGTAAACCTATAATTGCGGATATTAAACCAACACCTGCACCCAATTTAAGTGCTTGTGAAATGGTTAAAAACCCAAGATTGGCCTTTTTAAATTGAAAAACACAAATAAAGATTGCGGCAATCATTAGAGCAATGTTTACACTTTGAACAGCAAATCCTCGTTCATAATGTAAATCTAAAGAGTAGAGCATTACACCAAATATGACGCTCACTGCACCCAAGATAAGGCCAAATGTTAGTACAAATTTTCCTGTTTGAGGTTGATTTTCTTCCATTTATTTTAATTTTTAGGTTAGTTATAGATTAGTTACTAAATTCAAATTTTTGTTACACTTAAATGTAAGAATTTTTCTTTGTCTTTTTTGTCAATTATAATTGTTGGTTAAATAAAATTTAGTAAATTTGCAGCCTTAAATATTTCAGGTTTTTTAAGAACAAAGCAATGAGAAAAGGTATACACCCAGAGAATTATAGACTAGTGGCTTTCAAGGATATGTCTAATGAAGATGTTTTTATAACAAAATCAACTGCAGATACAAAGGAGACAATTGAAGTTGACGGCGTTGAGTATCCAGTAATTAAACTTGAGATTTCAAGAACATCACATCCATTTTACACCGGTAAGGCGAAATTAGTAGATACCGCTGGAAGAATTGATAAATTCAAGAATAAATACAAGAAATTTACTAAATAATAATTTCTTTTTAAAAGAGTTATAAAGTCACGTTCCGTTAGTTTTCGGATCGTGATTTTTTGTTTTTGTCAATAATTGGCTTATGAACTACATTCTTTTTGATGGCAAGGTTAGAAAGGCGTTATTGCCTTTTACTTTCACACGACCTGTGGCAGACATCAGAATTGGTATATTGACCATAAGAGAAAAATGGGAAAAGTATTTAAATTCAACCATTTCATCCATAACAGAGGACTATCTTCAAGAAAAATTTTCACTTGTAGAAAAATCTGAAAACATTCTTATTGATGCTTCATTTTTGCCAAACAAAATACTGGCAATTATGGTGCAGGATTTAAAGGAGAATGAAGCTATAGTATCTAAAGGGGAGATTGTTGCTTTTTACTCCGTGGATGCACAAGTTAAAACAGATTTTACTTCGTACAGAATTATAGAATATGAGGGCGATGTCTTGCGCGTTAAAAATACCTGGGATATTTTTTCTAAAAACGGAGAGGCTATACAGGCTGACTATGATTTTCTAACCTTCGGAAGAAAAAGTGCTCCGATTTCTACTACCAATAATCTTATTTGTCCCGAGAAGATATTTTTGGAGGAAGGCGCCAAAGTGGAATACAGTGTTCTGAATGCTACTGATGGTCCCATTTATTTAGGAAAGAATGCAGAGATTTGGGAAGGAAGTCTAATCCGGGGGGCGTTCGCACTTTGTGAAAAGGCAATTGTAAAAATGGGTGGAAAGATTTACGGTGCTACAACAGTGGGACCCTATGGAAAAGTTTGTGGTGAAATTAGTAATTCTGTTATTTTTGGTTATTCCAGCAAAGGACATGAGGGTTATTTGGGTAATGCCGTATTGGGAGAATGGTGCAATATTGGAGCCGATTCCAATAATTCTAATTTGAAAAATAATTACGCCAAGGTGCGTTTGTGGAATTATGAATCGGAAACTTTTGAGCAAACGGGGCTTCAATTTTGTGGACTAATGATGGGTGATCATAGCAAAACGGCAATCAATACCATGTTTAACACCGGTACCGTAATAGGTGTAAATTGCAACATTTACGTTCCCGGCTTTCCCCGTAATTTTGTTCCCAGCTTTAGCTGGGGTGGAGCTTCTGGCTTCACAACGTATCAGCCAAAAATGGCCTTTGAAGCTGCAAAAGTAATGATGGAACGTCGCGGTGTGGTGTTTGATGAAAAAGAGGCTAACATCTTAAATCATGTTTTTGAACTCACCAAGAAATATCGAAATTATTAGGTATTAGCAACTCTGTATTTTGCCATTCAATGGCATTTTAAATACCTATTTACTTAGCTTCCTATCTTTTTTACCTTATATACCATTTGAATAGAAGTGCTTATATTTGCGGTAACTTTAACGGAAGCTTTGCTTTAGCTGTTTTATAGTGAAAATTGAATAATGAATAAAAAGAAAGTCGCATTTTATACTTTAGGCTGTAAACTGAATTTTTCAGAAACCTCTACCATAGCCCGAAGTTTTGAAAATGAAGGATTTGATCGTGTGGATTTCACTGAACATGCAGATATGTATGTAATAAATACCTGTTCCGTTACTGAGAATGCGGATAAACGCTTTAAAACAATTGTACGTCAGGCGCAAAAAGTAAATCCTGAGGCCTTTATAGCAGCAATAGGCTGCTATGCCCAATTAAAACCGGAAGAATTAGTTGCCATTGATGGGGTAGATTTAGTTTTGGGTGCTTCAGAAAAATTTCGGATTACCGACTATATTAATGATCTTTCTAAAAATAATTTCGGGCAGATTCATTCATGCGATATAGACCAAGCCGATTTTTACATGGGAGGTTATGCCATTGGCGACAGGACCAGAGCCTTTTTAAAAGTTCAAGACGGATGTGATTATAAGTGTACCTACTGCACAATTCCGTTGGCCAGAGGAATTTCCAGAAGCGCGACCTTGCAGAGTGTTTTAGATAATGCTTCCGAAATATCAGCCAAGGGAATTAAGGAAATTGTGCTTACTGGCGTTAATATAGGTGATTATGGAAAAGGAGAATTTGGCAATAAAAAGCATGAGCACACTTTCTTGGATTTAATAAAAGCGCTGGATACTGTAGATGGTATAAGTCGCCTCAGGATATCATCTATTGAGCCTAATCTACTTCTAAATGAAACGATAGATTTTGTAGCGAATAGCAATTCTTTTGTTCCCCATTTTCATATTCCATTACAAAGTGGCAGTGACACTATTCTAAAACTGATGCGTAGAAGGTATCTTACCGCTTTGTATAAAGAGCGAGTTATAAGAATAAAGCAAGTAATGCCAGATGCTTGTATTGGGGTAGATATCATTGTAGGCTTCCCAGGAGAAACTGATGAAGATTTTTTAGAAACCTATCATTTTCTGAACGAATTGGATATTTCATATCTCCATGTTTTTACTTATTCCGAAAGAGAGAATACAGCCGCAGCAATAATGCCAATAGTTGTTCCACAAAATATCAGAAACAAAAGAAGTAAAATGCTACGCGGACTTTCTGTAAAGAAAAGAAGAGCGTTTTATGAAAGTCAGTTAGGCTTTATAAAAACTGTGTTGTTCGAAGATGAGAACAAGGAGGGATATATTCAAGGTTTTACTGAGAACTATATAAAGGTAAAAACCCCTTGGAATCCGGAATTGGTCAATTCACTCCATAAAATTGAGTTAACAGAAATTGATGACGATGGCATAATGCGGTTTGCATTTATGGAAAATGCGGTTATAGTTTAATACAGCCCAATTAAAAAGCATAATAAGTAAAAAAAAAAAAATCCCGTTGAAACACGGGATTTTTTTTACATAAAATTATAAGGGTGAGCTTTATATTCGGATACCCACCGGTAACATTTCCTTATATTGCCTATTTTTTCTTAAAAACCCTGCAATTTGAGGGCTTGTAGGGACTACTCGAAGGTTTCTTTCTTGAATTTGAAGGAGCACAGCAGTTATAAAATCCTCTTTAAAGCCTTCCAGTACTATTTCCTCAGGAATTACTAATTTTGTCAAAAATACCTTTTTATCCTGTGAAGAATATTCAATCTTGGCTAAATGCCCATCTACCTTGGTTTCAAATTGGCGCAAGAAACCATTGTCCTTAATTTCTAATTCATTCATATAGTTTGATTTTTGATTTTCTCGTTAATTCAGACTGCCTTGTTCTCAAATCATAATCTGTATCTCCATTTTGCTAAAATTTCACTAGAAAGAGTCTTTTTTAAAGCAAAGACCACAAAAGTACTAAAAAAATTGCTAATTTCCTAGTTAAATATCTCGCTTCTATTCATGTCTAATGATACCATCCATGTCTATTTTATGCCGGGCATGGCGGCAAATGCTACCATCTTTGAACACATTTCACTTCCTAAAACAATTTTTGCTATTCATTTGTTAAACTGGTTTGTTCCTGAAAAGGATATGTCTTTGGAATCTTATGCTCGTGAGATGTGCAAAAAGGTAGCGTATAAGAATGTAGTTCTAGTTGGTGTTTCTTTTGGAGGTATATTGGTGCAGGAAATGGCAAAGTTTTTGGAGGTACGCAAGGTAATTATTATTTCGAGTGTCAAAACCAACGCTGAACTGCCTAAACGGATGATTTTTGCGAAATACACTAAAATTCATAAAGTACTACCCACAGGTTTGATAAACAATATGGAGCTTTTGGGAAAATACGCCTTCGGCGAAACAGTGGCAAAAAGATTGAAGCTTTATGAAAGGTATCTTTCAATACGAGATAAATATTATATAGACTGGTCTATTGATCAATTGGTTAATTGGAAACAAACAGAATGTTCAAAGAATGTTGTTCATATTCAGGGAGAGAAGGATGCTGTTTTTCCTATAAAAAACATAAATGATTGTATTTCTGTAAAGCATGGAACCCATACCATGATAATTCATAGATACAAGTGGTTTAATGAACACTTGCCAACAATTATTTTAGATTAGTGGTTCTATTTAATACCTTTGAAGGACAATATAATATAAAAGCCATGAAATTTCTTAAAAATATTTTGATGCTCTTAGGTGTTCTTTTTTTGGTCAGCACCTTAATATTCGCTGTAAAAAATAGTGTAAGTGAACCATCTGCCGGATTGGTAATTTCAAAAAATGACAGTGTAGCGATTTCTGATGGTGGTTATAGAATAACCGCAATAGCAATTCCTGAAAACTTAAGTTTTGCGGGGGAAGCCGTCCCTTCTGATGATCCTGAAATTTTAGAGCGTATTGATAGAGAATTTTTGGTAAATACCTATTGGCAATCCAATGCCGTATTGCTAATAAAGCGAGCTAACAAATATTTCCCGATAATAGAGCCCATTTTAGCAAAAAATGGCATTCCAGATGATTTTAAATATTTGGCTGTAGCAGAAAGTGGCTTACAAAATACTATTTCGCCCGCCGGCGCCACTGGATTTTGGCAAATTATGAAAACAACCGCCAAAGACTATGGTTTAGAAGTTAATGAAAACATAGATGAACGCTATCATTTAGAAAAAAGCACGGAAGTTGCATGTAAGTATTTAAAAAGTTCAAAAAACAAATTTGGAAATTGGACCATGGCGGCAGCAGCTTATAATGCCGGACCGGCAGGGATGTCTAAATACATGGGTATTCAAAAAACACAAGATTATTATGACCTTCTTTTGGGCGAAGAAACAGGGCGTTATGTATTTAGAATTTTAGCTATAAAAGAAATACTTTCAAATCCCGAAAAATATGGTTTTCATTTGGACAAAAAAGATTTATATTCTGCTATACCCACATTTAATGTAGAGGTTAACACTACGGTAACCAATTTTGCAGATTTTGCCAAGGAATATGAAATTAATTATAAAATTTTAAAGCGACATAATCCATGGCTTAGAGAGCCACATTTGAATAATGCTACCGGTAAAAAGTATACTATAGAAATACCAAATAAAGGATATTACAAATCAACTGAATAATACTTTTAAAAAAATTAACCGAACCGCTTTGTAACTTTAGATTTTCTTTAGTTGCTGTTGCATCATTTTAATCTGATCACTTAACATATTCTGTTTATCTAATTTTTTTGCTTCCGTTAGCAGTGTAGTAGCCTCTCTTTTTCTACGTTTTTGCATTGCAATTCCGGCCAAGCTTAATTTTGCCATAGCTACATCATAGTCCATAGTTAATCCCAGTTTAAGAGCTTTTTTGAAGAACTTTTCAGCCTGGGAAAGATTGGTTTGAGAAAAAATTATGCCCTGCAAATAATTGTAATACCCCTGTTGCTTTTTTGTAAGTGCTCCTTCAGGGTTCTTAATTCGATCCAACCACTGCT
>CAYTDS010000048.1:0-8100 GCA_964436555.1 uncultured Flavobacteriaceae bacterium
AACAATTGTATATGATTATTGTTCATATATCCACTTTGTGGATACTACTAAACTAAGAAATTTAATTTGTTACAGCGCTACAATTATTTTCATTAAGGATTGTAAGCTTCCAATTCTCTGCAAAGTTTCCAACTTTGCAGCCCTAAAGCTTTATGATGTTAAAAAAAATATAGTTCTGAGTAATGATTCCTTTCATAGTTTAATTATTAACTTATCACCTACTCAGAATGGTACGAAGTTGCAAACTTCGTACTGCGGGTTTTCGTTGTTTGGCAACTCTTTTTCTTTGTTTTTACTTACGGGTTTATAAGGTTTTGAGAATTAAATGCTGCTCCCAGACAATAGTAGTCTGATGGTTCTGTACCCTCGAAAATGGCTTGAGAACTACAGGCCGCAGGTAATAGGCAAGCTCCGTCAGTCAATTGCGGAGCTGTCTGCACGATTGGCAGGCGTGTTTTTCAGTCCATTTTTTGTAATTAGCCCACATTTATTCTATATGTATAAAACTCATTATCAGGCTTTTGTTTTTTAAATCCGATGTTTTCATATAAGCGTTGGGCAATCAGATTATCAACAGCCGTAGAAAGTTCAACAAATTTAGAACCCTTTTTTTGTGCAAACTCCATTGCAGTGCGTATTAGAGCGTCTCCAACCCCTTGTTTTCTATAATCCCGTTCAACATATAAGTCGTTGAGTACCCAGTTTTGAATTGCCTGAACGGAAGAATATTTAGGATAAAGTTGCGTAAATCCAACTGGAATCTGTTGGTTATGTTCTGCGATTAATGCAACAAAAATTATAGATTCATTATTGTCCAGTCTTTTCTGAATAAAGGTTCGAGCCAATTCAATGTCTGACGGTTGCTTGTAAAATACCCGGTATTTGTCAAATAAATCCACAACCATATTTATTTCCGAACTGTTTACTCTTTTAATGTCCATTTTTTATTTGCTTAAATTACTTTTTTTCAAATGGAGTAAACTCGATGTCTAATTGTTGGACTTTGGGTTGTTTCTCCGGTGTAAGCGTAAAGAAGATGTTAATAAGGCCATGCTCAGCTTCTATACTAAAACTTCCTCTAAGCTGGTTATGAGGTTCCATCACATTGGTCGTTTTCATGGCTCCGGCTTTATTCAGCACTTCCTGTATTTCAGCAACACGAATTTCCTGGGATTGATCCATATAAAAATTTTCAGCCAAAATACTGGCTTCCAATTCAGGGTTCCAATTTTGAATCAATTCTATTAGCTGCTGTTGTCTTTTCATTAAAATAGCTGAAACCGGTAATTTTCTGGGTTGTAGTCCAATGGTTTCAAAAAGCAATTCCCCAATCTTTTTCCTGGGATAGGCTTCAGTATAGGTAAGATTGCAGAACGCCATAACGCCTACGCCATATTCAGGAAAAAAACAATAGTAGCTGCCAAACCCGGGAAGTGCGCCCCCATGGCCTACCTGTTTTAAATCATTACAATATGTAGTAATACCCAGTCCAAAGCCATATCCGGTAATTAAAGGGCAAGGTGCATTACTAAAGTCGGTAGCTTCCATATTCAATTTTGCGAACTGTGGGGTCTGCATTTCACGCAGCGAGCTCCTTTTAATTGGTCCGGTATCCTCACCGCTTCGTGCAGGCCATGCGGAAAGGTGAAAACTAACATATTTGCTAAAATCCTCTATTGAGGTAATCAACCCTCCCATGGCACCAAAAGCGCCATCATGGAGCATTGGTTCTGACTTCCATTGCTCTTCTTCCCAACGATATCCCATTACCAATTGCTCCTTAGGCACACTATCGTACTCCCAGTACGTCTGCTTCATGTCCAAAGGCTCCAGGATATTGATGGTAATATACTCTTGGTATGGCATACCTGAAACCCGCGAAACAATAGCGCCTAATAAGGCATATCCGGTATTACTGTACTCAAAATCATACGAAGTCGGATTGGAAAAGGATATGCCTTCCGCCATAAGGTCTATTAACATTTGATCTGATTCATCTAATTGACGATCTCCCCATGGATTATCTTCCGGAAATCCGGCTGTCATTGTTAAGAGGTTTTCAATTGTAATGGTCGGTGCATCTTCAGTAAGGTATTCCAGGGTGCCTACTTCAGGAATATAGGTACTAACCGGATCACTCAAGTTTAGTTTTCCTTCATCCCTAAGTTTTAAAATTGCCATAGCTGTAAAACTTTTGGTCATGGATGCTATTCGAAAAGCGGATAATGGCGAAGCCGGTGTTTTCTTCTCAAGATTTATATATCCTGTGGCACCAGAAACCACTAACTCGTTATCGACAGTAATACCGTAAGCAATGCCGGGTATGTTATTGGTATTAGCATGCTCCTCTATAATTTTTTGTAATTCAGGAGTAATCTTTTTAATCTTTTCTATTCGATCATCAGTAGTAAAAACCGGTGCTTTGTAGGAAGTCGAATAGGTGTGGGATACATGAACCACATTTTTATCGGGTGCTTGTTCGGATTTGCATGCGATAAGGAGTGTTGCTACACAAATGAAAGCGAAAAATGAGTATAAGTTTTTCATTGGTTGGGTTTTAGAATGTGCATGAAGTATATGTAAGAACACAGATGTTTATTGTTTAACTCTGTTTTTACCACTAAGCTAAATAATTTATTCTGTTTAAAACAAGTTTTGGATCTCTGGCAACTATTCCTTACCCCGTATATGAGATTTAGAGAGTGAGAATCTGTTTGATAATGATCTATAGAACTTGCGAAGTCGGAGATTGGTTGGTGAGAGATATTAAAAAGTACTAACTAATAAACCCCCGGATAGTATAACCTATTCGAGGGTTTTTAGGTATAAAATGAGTTTGGTATTTAGGTGTTAAGGGCTAGTGTTCTTCGTTTGGTTAGTATTTTCTTGCCTGTGACTATTATAATAGCCGACATTATAACTCCGGCACCGGCTAAAACTGCTCCTACTAGAGTAGCTGAGGTAAAGCTGTAGCCTATAGCAATGGGTAGCCCCGCCAGGTAGGCACCCGAGGCGTTCCCCATGTTAAAAGCACTTTGATTCATTGAAGAACCTAACATTTCAGAGCCTTTGGACGCTTTTATAATGGCCATTTGTATGGGTGTGGAAATACTAAATCCAACAGCGCCAATTATGAAGGTCATTACAAGGATGGCAATTTTATGTTCTGCAATAAGCGTATTTATTAATAGCACTATAACCATTAAAGCCAGAGAAATAAACACTGCATTCATGGCTGAAAATTTTTCTACCATTTTTGCGCCAATAAAATTACCCACTATCATTCCCAAGCCAGCTATAATCATGGCGTAGCCTACCATACCCTCGGAGTGACCTGCAACTTCAGTGATTAGCGGTGCAATATAGCTATACCAGGCAAAAAAACCTCCAGTGCCAATAGTGGTTAAAGCAATGAGTGCCCATACCTTTGGTCGTTTGAAAACTTTGAAGTCCTTCGCGATTCCTTCAGAGGAAGAAGCAGGTAGTTTTGGCATCCAAAAATAAACTCCCAACATGGCCAAAAGACCGCAGAAACCAACAATTAAAAAGGCAATACTCCAATGATACTGGTGCCCAAAATAAGTTCCTAAAGGTACTCCTATAACATTGGCAATCGTTAAACCTGCCATCATTGTTGCGATAGCTTGTGCAGCCTTACCTTGTTTTGCCAGTTTCCCTGCAACTACTGCTCCAATTCCGAAAAAAGCGCCATGAGGTAATCCCGAAAGAAAACGAATAACTAATAAGGTCTCATAGTTTGAAGTAAATGCAGACAGCGTATTGAAGACAGTAAACCACAACATGAGCAATAATAATATTTTGTGCGCGGGTATTCTACTTCCAATGGCAGATAATGTCGGGGCACCAATTACTACTCCTAAGGCATAAGCAGCAATAAAGTGACCTGCTTGTGGAATGGTTATTTTTAAAGCATTTGCCACGTCTGGTAAAATACCCATGATTACAAATTCTGTCATTCCTATGCCGAAACCTCCAATTGCAAGGGCAATAAGAGCTTTTTTGTTTGATGATTTTAAAAGTGTTGTTGTCATAATCTTATTTTAAAGATTAAACTTTTTAAGCATTAGTATTGCTTTATGTTTAAAGCAATAACTTAATTTATGGGACAAAATTAGAACTATTAGTTCTGTGGATACTATGCACTATTATCCAATATCTGTTAATTCTTACCCCTAAAAAAGTGTAAAAATTTATTCAAATAATTGATTAACAATAGATTATACAATCTAACTTTTTACAGTCAGGTAGGAAATAAACTATTAAAATGATGGCGAAAGGCAAAAAATCCCGTTTATAATATTCCGGGATTTGACAGGCCGTGACCGTAGATTGGTACTGTAGTCAAAGAATGTAGTCTGTACTAACGAAATTTGATAGTTTTGTTTCCAGCAATTTTTCCAAAATTTCATTATTGATGCTATTATCCTTGGAAGCTACAAACGTTCGTACAGAAAAGGAACGCAGTGCATCATGAACACTTAGTGTAGCCTGAGCGGAATCTTTTCGACCGGTAAAGGGATATACATCCGGACCTCGTTGACAAGAAGAATTTAAATTAACTCTGCAAACCAAGTTTACCAAAGTATCAATTAACGGTGCTAGTGTATATACATCTTTTCCAAATAAACTTACTTGCTGCCCATAATTTGAATCAGCCATATCGTTCAATGGTTCTTCAATATCTGTAAATGAAAGGATTGGAATAACCGGACCAAACTGCTCTTCCTGATACACCCGCATATCCTTGGAAACAGGATATAGCACTGCAGGCCAGATGTAATTTTCAGAATGTTGTCCGCCTTTTTTATTGAGTATCTTAGCCCCTTTCTCCATAGCATCATCAATAAGACCTTGAATATATTTTGGTTTATCGGTTTCCGGTAAAGGAGTAAGTTTAACTCCATCATCCCATGGATTACCAAATTTCAAGGTATCAACACGGGCTGCAAAACGCTTGTTGAATTCGTCGGCTATGTCGGCATGGACATAAACTACTTTCAATGCCGTACAGCGCTGTCCGTTAAATGATAAAGTTCCAGCGAGACATTCCTCTATAGTCAAATCCAAATCGGCATCTGGTAGAATTATAGCCGGGTTTTTAGCCTCTAATCCAAGTACTAACCGAAGTCGATTGCTTTTTGGATGTTGCTCTTGCAGCGCATTGGCCGAAATGCTATTCCCTATTAAGGCTAATACATCAATCTTACCGGTTTTCATAATAGGGCTTGCCACTACTCTACCCCGACCGAAAATAATGTTTACAACCCCTTTTGGGAAAGAGGTCTGAAAAGCTTCCATGAGTGGAGTTATTAATAATACCCCATACTTTGCAGGCTTAAAAATGGTGGTATTACCCATAATAATTGCGGGAATAAGCAATGCAAAGGTTTCATTCAACGGATAATTATAAGGACCTAAACAGAGCACTACCCCAAGAGGACCTCTTTTGATGTGGGCATAAACACCGTCATGCTTTTGAAATTTAGCAGAATTGCGATCCAATTGCTTATAGTCTTCAATAGTATCGTATATATACTCAACGGTACGGTCAAATTCTTTTTGAGAATCAGGTAGTGATTTACCTATTTCCCACATGAGGAGTTTTACAATTTCTTCTCGTTTGGTTTCCATCTTCTTTACAAACTTCTCCATACAAGCTATCCTGTCCTTTACATGCATTGTAGGCCAGATTCCTTGCCCCTGATTATAAGCTTTCAATGCCGCATCCAAAACTTCCAACGCTTCGGTTTCGCCTAAATCAGGAATACTACCTAGCAAAGTTGGGGCATATTTTTCTGTAGCGGATATAGAAGAATAGACTTTTGTAGTTGCACCCGACCATTTTTTTAGTTCTCCATCAACAAGATATGTGGTTTGTTCAATAGTCTCATTTATTTGAAATGCTTCCGGGATAATTGATTGCTTTTTGGTCATGTATAATTTTTTATAGTGTGCGGAAAATAAGAAAAGAAAATGGCAAAGATTGCTCCCCAAGAAACAACCACTGCCATTCTTTCTTTGATTTATTAAACAATAGGTTTCATCGCAGTCATAGAGGCGCGTAACCGCGCACCTACCACCTCTACAGAATGTTCTCTAAGCGCTTTATTTACAGCAATTAATTTTGCATTATCTACACCATTTCCTTTACCTTCACCGAAATGCTTTCCTATTACGTCCGTATCAATCTTCTTCATGAAGTCGGCCAATAAGGGCTTACATGCGTGATCAAACAAATAACAGCCATACTCTGCGGTATCAGAAATTACGCGGTTCATTTCAAACAATTTTTTACGGGCAATTGTATTCGCAATTAAAGGTGTTTCATGCAAAGATTCATAATAGGCTGATTCTGCAATAATTCCGGATTCAGTCATAGATTCATAAGCTAACTCTACTCCTGCCCTTACGAAAGCAACGAGAAGTACCCCATTATCATAATATTCCTGTTCTGATATTTTATCACTTGTAGCCGGTGTTTTTTCAAATGCGGTCTCCCCTGTGGCGGCCCTCCAGGATAATAGATTTTTATCGTCATTTGCCCAATCCTCCATCATGGTCTTGGAAAAATGACCGCTCATAATATCATCCATGTGTTTTTGAAATAAGGGACGCATTATTTCTTTCAGTTCTTCAGAGATTTCAAAGGCCTTTATTTTGGCAGGATTAGATAATCGATCCATCATATTGGTTATACCACCATATTTAAGTCCTTCGGTCACTGTTTCCCAACCGTACTGAATTAATTTTGAAGCATATCCGGGATCAATTCCCTTTTCAATCATTTTATTGAATGACAAGATGGAACCGGTTTGCAGTAATCCGCAAAGAATGGTTTGCTCGCCCATCAAATCGGATTTAACTTCGGCAACAAAAGATGATTCTAATACACCTGCTTTATGCCCTCCAGTAGCTACAGCATAAGCTTTGGCTTGTTCAAAACCCTTACCCTCCGGATCGTTGGCCGGATGCACGGCGATTAGTGTAGGTACCCCAAATCCTCTCTTGTATTCTTCTCTTACCTCAGAGCCCGGACATTTTGGTGCTACCATAATAACAGTAATATCCTTTCTTATTTGCATTCCTTCTTCTACGATATTAAAGCCGTGAGAATAAGATAAAGTAGCTCCTTTCTTCATTAAGGGCATTATAGCCGTTATTACACTGGTATGTTGTTTATCCGGAGTAAGATTTATAACCAAATCAGCATCTGGAATTAAGTTTTCGTAAGTATCTACTGTAAAGCCATTCTCTTTGGCATTTTTATATGATTGTCGTTGCTCTTTAATCGCAGCTTCACGAAGGGTATATGAAATATCTAATCCTGAATCTCTCATGTTTAACCCTTGATTTAAACCTTGTGCACCGCAACCTACGATTACTATTTTCTTGCCTTTTAAAGCGGC
Organism: uncultured Flavobacteriaceae bacterium; assembly: GCA_964436555.1. GTDB lineage: Bacteria > Bacteroidota > Bacteroidia > Flavobacteriales > Flavobacteriaceae > Aurantibrevibacter. Next base: position 7,428 of record CAYTDS010000048.1, read on the forward strand.
TACACCATCTGAAAATTCACTGGATTCCATGAATCTGCATTTACCCAATTGGGTCAATTGATCTCTTAAGGATAGTGTATTGAAATAATTTGCCATTTTCTATTCTCGTTTTATTATTTAAATTGATTAACTATTCTGAAATTCTTTTAAAATTGCCGAAATCTTCATTTCTGCTTTTGATACCGCTATTCTCCCGGAACGTACAAATTGCATAATTCCAAAAGGTTTTAATTGTTGCTGCATTTCATCAATTTCATTTCTTCTTCCTGTTTTTGCTATTACAAAAAACTCTCTGGAAACGGTAACAATTTGAGCGTTGTTATCTTTGATAATATTCTGTATCTGCCGCTCATCAAATAAGAGGTTGGAGGCAATTTTGAACAAGGCGGACTCCTGATAAATGGTTTCTTCATCCGTATGATAAAATGCTTTTATGACCTCTATTTGCTTCTCAATTTGTCCTACAATGTTATGTACCCACTTTTCTGTAGTAAATACAACAATTGTAAATTTAGAGACATCATCAATCTCTGATTTGGATACGTTAAGACTTTCTATGTTGATATGTCGTTTTAAAAATATCCCTGATATCCTATTCAATAACCCCACATTATTTTCGGAATAAACCGAAATGGTGAACCATTTTTTTTCCATATTTTTTGAATACTGCCCT
>CAYTDS010000048.1:8200-12939 GCA_964436555.1 uncultured Flavobacteriaceae bacterium
AGATCCATCTGCACAAACCAACTCAACCCTGGAATCATGACCAAAATACTGTTTTGCAATAGCAGTTAATTTTGGATCATTGTCCACCGAGATAATTTTTGAATCTTTATCCATACCATCAATCATCCAAGAAAGTGATAGTCCGATACCTGTACCTAATTCTAAAAAATTTGATTTTGGTTTGGAAGAAATCAATGTTTTTAAAAGAGTTCCAATATACAAATCCGAGGGCATTGTAAATCCAATTTCACTGGATTTTCTTTGAATTTCATCATGAATCTTAGGGATATCCTGAATAGTTGAATCAATCATATTTACAACTAAAAAATTACCATAAAAAGAATTATTTTAGATCAACTTATTATTTCAATCGAATATCAGAAACAGAAGCACCTGAAGGAATCATTGGGAACACATTTCCCTCCTTTTCCACACATATTTCTAGAAAATAAGCATCTTTGGAAGCAATCATTTCTTGAACAGCCGCTTTTAAATCTTTACGCTCTTGTACTCTTTGAGCCTTAATATGGTAGCCTTCTGCTATTTTTACAAAATCCGGATTCGTCATTACCGTGGATGCGTATCTGCTTTCAAAAAATAACTCTTGCCATTGTCTAACCATTCCCAAATGGTCATTATTTAGTACCACAATTTTAACAGGGGTTTTATTTTGGAAAATGGTTCCCAACTCCTGAATGGTCATTTGATACCCGCCATCACCAATTATAGCTACCACCTCTCTATCCATTGCACCCATTTTGGCCCCTATTGCGGCAGGTAAGGCAAAGCCCATTGTACCTAATCCACCCGATGTAATATTGCTTTTGGTTTGATTGAATTTGGCATATCTGCAAGCCATCATTTGGTGCTGACCCACATCAGAAACGATAACAGCGCTGTTTTTTGAAGCGATATTAATTTCCTCCATTACCTCACCCATAGTAAGCCCTTCTTTTGTAGGATGCAGTTCATGCTTGATTACAGTATCAAATTCGATTTTATATTTTTCTTTAAACTCATTATGCCATGCGGTGTGACTATTGGGTTTAATTTTAGGCAAAAGCAATTCCAAAGTTTCCTTTGCATTTCCCAATACAGCCACATCTGCGGTAACATTTTTATTAATCTCGGCAGGGTCAATTTCAAAATGAATAACCTTAGCTTGTTTTGCGTAAGTAGACAAACTTCCTGTTACCCGGTCATCAAAACGCATTCCAATGGCAATTAGAAGATCGCACTCGTTGGTGAGGATATTAGGACCGTAGTTGCCATGCATCCCTACCATTCCCACATTCAAAGGGTGATCTGTATCCATTGCTGATAACCCCAGAATAGTCCATGCCGCCGGAATTCCTGCTTTTTCTACAAGAGCCTTTAGTTGTTCTTCTGCTTGTGCCAGAATAACACCTTGACCAAAAACGATATACGGTTTTTTAGCCGCATTGATAAGGTCTGCGGCCGCATCGATAGCAGCTTCTTTAGGTTTTGGATAGGGATTATAACTCCGTACACCGGTACAATGTTCATAGGTAAACTCTAACTCGTCGAACTGCGCATTTTTGGTAATATCGATGAGTACCGGCCCTGGGCGACCGGATTTGGCAATATAAAATGCCTTTGCAATGATATATGGAATTTCGGCTGCCTCGGTAATTTGATAGTTCCATTTTGTTACTGGTGTGGAGATACCAATGATATCGGTTTCCTGAAAGGCATCTGAACCCAACAAATGTCGGGCAACCTGTCCGGTGATACATACCATTGGGGTAGAGTCAATTTGCGCATCGGCCAGTCCGGTAACCAAATTGGTTGCTCCCGGTCCGGAAGTGGCAATGGCCACTCCAACTTTTCCGGTAACTCTGGCATAACCCTGAGCAGCATGGGTTGCACCCTGTTCATGTCGGGTTAGGATGTGTGTTAATCTATCCTGAAATTTATATAATTCATCATACACAGGCATAATGGCTCCACCGGGATACCCATAGATTAAATCTACACCTTCTGCCAGCAAACAATGTATAATGGCTTCTGCACCACTTATTTTCATTGCGGTTTGCTTTTTTTCTGCTATTTTCTTTTCTTTTACTGTTTCCATATTCCTAAAGGTTTGCTAGGTAAAGAAATTTGAAAGTGATCATTTTGATAGATCAAATACAAATGAAATTATTCGCATTATTATGTTGAACTCTTTAAAATTGACTTTTGGTTAAAACTCATCGGTAACACAGCCCTTTGAAGCTGAGGATACTGTTTTTGAATATTTATAGAGGACACCACGCTGAAATTTTAATTTCGGGGCTGTCCATTTGGCTCTTCTGACCGCTAATTCTTCATCAGAAATTTCAACATTAATGGTATTATTTACTGCATCAATTGAAATAATATCTCCGTTTTCAACCAAAGCAATATTACCGCCATCCTGGGCTTCAGGTGCCACGTGTCCTACAACGAAACCGTGAGATCCACCGGAGAAACGACCGTCTGTAATTAAAGCTACATCTTTTCCTAGGCCTGCCCCCATAATTGAGGAGGTTGGCTTCAACATTTCCGGCATTCCCGGTCCTCCTTTTGGACCTTCATATCGAATAATAACAACATCTCCCTTTTTTACCTTCCCATTTTTAATACCTTGATTTACGGCATCTTCGCCATCAAAAACATTAGCTGTTCCTTTAAAAAACAGACCTTCTTTACCTGTTATTTTTGCAACAGCTCCCTCAGTTGCTAAGTTTCCAAAAAGGATACGTATATGTCCTGTTTCTTTTATAGGTTTATCCAATGTGCTTACAATATCCTGACCTTCCGATAATTCTGAAACATATTTTAGATTTTCAGCTAAGGTTTTACCTGTTACAGTCAAACAATCGCCATGAAGCATATCATTACCTAACATATATTTTAGTACCGCGGGAATACCCCCTACAGCATGCAATTCTTCCATGGAATATTTTCCACTTGGTTTTAGATTGGCCAATAATGGCGTATTGTCACTTATTCTTTTAAAATCCTCTAGGGTAAATTCTATTCGGGCCGCTTTGGCAATTGCTAAAAAGTGAAGTACTGCATTGGTAGAACCACCAAGCACTGTAACTAATCTAAAAGCGTTTTCCAATGATTTTTTGGTAACGATATGTGAAGGTTTAATATTTTTCTCCAATAATAGCCGAAGGGCCTCCCCTGCTTTTATTGATTCCTGTTCCTTTAATTTAGAATCACTTACCGCCGGATTTGATGAGTTAAAGGGTAAGGACATCCCTAATGCTTCAATGGCAGAAGCCATGGTGTTTGCGGTATACATTCCGCCACAAGCACCGGCACCGGGACAGGCTTTGTGAATCACTTCTTTAAATTCGGTCTCATCGATTGTTCCTGCCACTTTCTGTCCGTAGGCTTCAAAAGCAGAAATAATATCTAATTTTTTGCCATTATGACAACCCGAAGCAATAGTTCCTCCATAGACTAAAATTGAAGGTCTATCTAAACGCAACATAGCCATTAAGGCACCCGGCATGTTTTTATCACAACCTACAACTGTAATTAATCCATCGTAACTCATTCCCTCCACAACAGTTTCCATAGAGTCTGCAATAAGATCTCTTGAAGGTAAGGAAAAACGCATACCTGGAGTACCGTTTGCTATCCCGTCACTTATACCTATGGTATTAAATATTAATCCTATCAAACCAGCATTTTCCGTACCTTTTTTTATGTATGTAGCCAAATCATTAAGATGCATATTACAGGGATTACCCTCGTATCCCGTACTTGCTATTCCAATTAAAGGCTTTTTCAAGTCTTCATCTGTTAAGCCAATTGCATGTAGCATAGCCTGTGCGGCTGGTAATGTTGGATCTTGCGTTACAGTTTTACTGAATTTATTTAATTCCATTTATAAAAATAATTTACTTGCTTTTTGGTTCAGGGCATCAAAGATAAATGTTTCAACAGGCTTACGATTTTAACATTGTTGACTGGTTCAAATCCAGATTTCTTCTAAAACACCTATTTAATTGAAAATCAAATATTTAAATACATATTCCATATCATATTCAATTAGTTTTTTGAGTGCTATTAATTGTGTATCGCTAGGCTATTAATAAAAAAGCCTATATCAAATTAACTTTGATACAGGCTTCTATAGATAAAAGTAATCCGTATCATTATCCCTAAAGGGAAACGACTCTGACCACAAAAGCTAGAATATTGATTACTTTCATCGGCGTAAATTTAATTAAAATAGATATAGAAACAAAAGTGAATTTAATTATTTGCTTAAATTTGAAAATGCACACTATTATTTCACAGTTACTTACTTCACAACGCAATTTCTTCTTAAGTCAACAAACCAAATCTATTGAATACCGGAAGGGCGTTTTAAAGAAGTTATATAAAGAGATTGCTTTACGAGAAGATGCTATTTGTGAAGCCATTTATGCAGACTTTAAAAAACCAAAATTTGAGGTATTGCTATCCGAGACCCAGATTGTTTTAGCTGAGTTACAACTACTCATCAAAAAACTAGACTCTTGGTCGAGACCGCAAAAAATAAGGTCTTCTTTGTTAAATTTTCCTTCTTCAGATTGGATATATAAAGAGCCCTATGGCAATGTTTTGGTAATTGCACCATGGAATTATCCCTTTATGCTGGCTATAATGCCATTTATTGGAGCTATTGCTTCCGGAAATACGGTAGTTTTAAAACCATCAGAAAAATCTTCAAACACTTCTAAAAGCATTGC
>CAYTDS010000049.1:0-12614 GCA_964436555.1 uncultured Flavobacteriaceae bacterium
AACCAGCGTTCTCGATACTGGCTTACAATTTTCTATCGCAAATTGTAAGCCAACTCGAACTGACAAATCCTTAACTTAATGACATTGTGATAGCGCTAGGGGTGTGTAAAAACCGGAAATTCAATATTTCACCTGCCTTTTTCTAAACGCAGAAGGATTCTCCAAAGTCACTTTTCTAAAGGTTCGGTTAAAATAGGAAAGACTTTCAAATCCACATTCATAGCAGGTCTCACCTATATTTTTTCCGGTCATAAGCAAACGTTTCGCCTGACTAATACGATATTGATTTAAAAAAGCAACAAAGGTATTTCCCGTCGTCTTTTTAAAATAACGGCAAAAGGCTTCTTTCCCCAAATTACAGATGCCGGCTATTTCTTCTATTTCAATTTTTCGCTGGTAATGTTCATCAATAAAAGCATGGATTTGTCGTAGCCGATCCTGTTCCTTTTTTTTATACCGGTTTACAAAAGGTCTTTCATGCAGCAAAATATATTCCTGACTTTCAGACAACAGCTGTAAAATTTGCAGTACTTCCATAAACAGGGTAGCAGACGTCATCCCAAAAAGGGATTTCATCCTTTTACCGACATGCTCTTTGGTGTAGCCTGTAAACGCAATTCCGTAGGTAGCTTTCTCCATTAGGATTTTTATGGCATCCAGTTCCGGAATGGCTTCAATGACTTGGTTTACAAACAATGGCTTTATGTGAAGCACTTCTTTTTTGTAATCTGTGGTTACTCCATAATCAAAGTTTAGATGAGGAATGTTAGAACCAATGAGCACCAAATCATTTTCCTCATAAGTAGCAATATGCTCGCCAACATGCCGGGTAGCTGTGGCGTTTTCAATATAAACTAACTCCAGTTCGGGGTGAAAGTGCCAATAGAACAAATCATTCAATCGTGGGTTGTGCAAGAGTCGAATAAGACCCGGAGCATCGGTTTGAATGGTTTCTAACTGGATTTTCATATTTCAATTTAACTAAAATGAGTTAAAAATTGAATATTAATTCAAAATATATCAATATCGTTCAAAAGGAAGTCAATATTGCGGTGGATTAAAATAGCTTTTCCATGTAGATTTGTTACAACACTTAAAGAAATAAATCATGCAAAAGACAAACACAAAATTGGAAATGGCAAATAAAGCCCATGAAGCCATTCCCGGGAATCCGTCTACAGCAACCAGCAGTACACTAAAACTAAACGACCGAAGTAACAACAAACCTTTGCGTGTGCTCAGCGAGGCCGACTGGGATTTCTGGATTGAAAATGGATATATCGTAATTAAAAATGCGGTACCCAAAGCTCAGGTACAAAGCACTGCAAATTTCTTGTGGGAGTTTGAGGAGAAGGATCCTAATAACCCTGAGACTTGGTATACTGCCCCGAGAGCTGAAATGAAAATGAAGGAACTAACCGGCACCGGCATGGTGGAAGTTTACAATCACCAGCATTTATGGAATAACCGACAAATGCAGAAGGTGTATGATGCCTTTGTGGATATCTGGGGCACGGAAAAACTATGGGTTACTATAGACAGGGCTAACTTAAATTTTCCCATTCGTCCCGGACATGAATATAAAGGCTTTATTCACTGGGACTATGACCCGGAAACCAAACCACAAAATGTGCAAGGGGTTTTGGCTTTAGCAGACCAGACCGATGAAAATATGGGAGGATTTCAATGTATTCCATGGCTGTACCGCAATTATGAGACATGGAAGCTTACTCAGCCTGAAGATCGGGACCGATTTAAACCTGATGTAACCGATTTACAAGATAAAATTGTAAAAGTAAAACTTGAAGCCGGCGATTTACTGATATTTAATAGTACACAACCCCATGGGATTCGGCCAAACAATTCCAAAGATAAAGTGCGTATGGCACAATATATTTCTATGATGCCGGCGGAAGAAGATAATGATGCCTTACGGCAATGGCGTATTAACTCATGGAAGAATCGTATTGCTCCTGAAGGATATGCTTTTCCCGGTGATCCGCGTAATTGGGAGCAAACAAAATATGGGGTAGCAGAGCTAAATGATCTTGGAGAAAAGTTGTTGGGCTTAAAAAAATGGGATTGATTTTTTTACTTCTCTATGGGCCAGGAAATGGTATAAAAAAACTGCTATCCGGTAACTTTAACGGATAGCAGTTTATTATACGTTTTTTAATCTAAAGTGTTCTCAAATACTCAGCAACAGCTCTGGCATCTTCTTCACTAAGATTCTGGTTCAACATAATCGCATTGTTGTACTCCTTTAATAATGCTTTAGCGATAGGATCTTCTCTAAGCATTCCATCCGGGTTTAAAATCATGTTCATGACCCACTCCGGACTTCTGCGCTCATATACTCCCGCAAGTGCAGGACCAATCATACGTTGTTCTGCCATGTGGCAGGCAGTACAAATCATTTTATATTTAGCTTCACCTTTTGCAGCTAAATCTGTGTTGATCTGCGCATCAAAAGAAACAGATTTTATAGGGCCAACACCCTTATTACTCAAATCAACAGGAACCCCTTCTGTAGTTTCTACCGCTTTAGTTTCCTTTTTAGCACGGCTTATTTCAAAACCTTCCTTCTTTTCTTCTTTTTTGTCGCCACACGCAACAACAAATACACCCAGTGCCAAAATGGCGATAATTTTTTTCATTGTTATACAATTTTAGAACCACTAATATAAGAAATAGGTAAATCTAAAGCACTTCTTCTAAGAATTTTATTGCTCTTTTTTCTGAGTAGGTGATATTGCTTGGTCCCCAAAAGCCAACATGACCGCCATATTTGGGTGTTTCCAGATATATGTTGGTATTGGCTTCCGCTTCTTTAAAAGGATAGCAATAAGCTCCTAGAAAACTATCGTTTTTTGCATTTAATACAAGGACGGGGACCGAAATATATGGCAAAAATTGCAGGCAACTACACTGATTATAATAATCAATTGCATCTTTAAAGCCATGGGCACGACTCGTATACAAATCATCAAAATCTTTAAGTGTTTTTATGCTTTTGATAATTTCATCAGAAATTGAATCCGGGAAATGCAGTTGTTTCTGAATTAGTTTTTTAACTAGATGACTTTTAAATCGTTTTGAGTAGGGAATATTCTTCGCCTTTAATAATTGTAAAAGCGAATCATGAAGGTTACAAGGAACGGAAATGCCAATTACGGCTTTAATGGCTGTGGGAATTTCACGACCTTCACCCATATATTTTAAGGCTAAATTTCCTCCCAGACTAAAGCCTTTTATAATGACATAAGAATAGTTTCTTGTGTTTAGAATATGCTGTATTACTGCCTCCAGATCTTCCGTAGCACCGGAGTGATATGAGCGGAATAACCGATTTGTTTCCCCACTACAGCTTCTAAAATTAACTGCACAGGCATCAAAACCGGAATTATTAAAGAGCTTGGCACTACCCAATATGTAAGGGCGTTGCGCAGACCCTTCCAAACCGTGCAATAGAATAACGATTTTCTGTGTTGGAGGGGTAGAAAAACTCCAATCCAAATCCAAAAAATCTCCGTCGGGCAAGTTTAGACGTTCGCGTTTCTGAGCCACCCCAGTGACCTTACGAAGTAGGCCTGCATAGATAGTAGAAAAGTGTCCGTTTTTAAATGGTAAAGGAGGATTATAATCGGATGAAACTAATGGCATGAATCCAAACTAAAATTATCAATATAAGGTCCTATGAAAGATATTACTTGGGGTAGGTTTCCAATACTTTTATCTGTTCGGTAACAGCTTCCTTAAACTCAGATTTTAATCTTGTCACTAATTCCTGAACGGAAAGCGTATCATCTATTGTAGCAACACCTTGTCCGGCAGACCAAATGGTTTTCCAGGCTTTGGCTTCTGTGTTGAGTTCTTTTCCAAAATCAATTTTTACATCCTTCTTTAAATCCGCCTCTGTAATACCTGCAGCTTTTAAACTGGCCCCCAAAAAATTGGCATGCACTCCGGAAATAGAGGCGGTATACACCACATCACTGGCACCCGAGGCAACAATCATTTTTCGGTACTCATCCGGAGCATTACTCTCCAGAGTATTTATAAAACGAGTACCCATATAAGCCAAATCCGCTCCCATTTGTAGGGCAGAGGCAATGTCTCTACCGGTACTAATACATCCCGATAGGATAATGGTTTTTTTGTAGAATTTTTTAATTTCCGCCACCAAAGTCATGGGGTTGATGGTTCCCGCATGACCACCTGCTCCGGCAGCAACCAATATTAATCCATCTACGCCGGCTTCATCAGCTTTCTCTGCATGTCTCTTTTTGATGATGTCATGAAACACCAACCCGCCATAACTGTGAACGGCATCGACCACTTGTGAAACGGCACCTAAAGAAGTAATGATAATAGGCACTTTATGCTTCATACAGATTTTGAGGTCAGCTTCCAATCTTGGGTTGGTGGGGTGAACTATTAAATTTACTCCAAACGGAGCTGCTTTTTCACCAGTTTCTTTTTCAAAAGCATTAAGTTCGTTCTTTATTTCGACCAACCATTCCTCAAAGCCCTCACTAGTTCGTTGATTAAGTGCCGGAAATGTGCCAACAATACCCTTCTTGCAACATTCAATTACCAATTTGGGACCGGAAATTAGAAACATGGGTGCCGCAATGACAGGTAAGGAAAGGTCTTGGATAAAAGGGGGTTTTTGACTCATAACAGAATTTTAATGTATTTAAATTTAAGCTATTTTAAAGGGATAAGTTGCATCCTTTACCAAAACTATTATTATTTTAGCAACTATTATGCGCGCATAGCAAAATAGTTAAAAAATGTTTTTAAAAGAGTTTGAAATTCGGTGGAGTGATATGGATGCTAACCGGCATTTAGCTAATTCATCTTACATTAATTTTATGAGCCATACCCGAATGGCATTTCTCGATGCTAATGGACTCAATTTAAAAACCTTGGCGGAGATTCATATTAGTCCGGTAGTTTTTTACGAACATGTGTACTATTTCAAGGAAGCCTTTGCGGGAAAACCGATAAAGGTTTCCTTAGAAATGAAGGGAATGAGTCCTGATGGTAAGTTTTTTGAATTTCATCATAATTTTTACGATGCTAAAGGAAGAAATTTCGCCCATTGCGAAATGATGGGGGCTTGGATTAATTTAAATTCCAGAGCATTGACGGGTTTGCCGGAAGAAATTTTACTGCGATTTGATACCTTGGAAAAAGCTTCTGATTTTAAATTGTTAACAAAAGAAGATACCCGCCGATTTTCTAAAAACCCTACGGACTTAAATCAGGTTTAGGTCTTCTACTCGCCAAATAAATCCCGGTCAGCACTAATATTGTTGCCACTATTTTTATTGGGGTCAAATGATCCTTTCCCATTGCCAGGGCAAATAAGATACCTATAAGGGGTTGTAAATAGGAAAATGCACTGAGTGTAGACGCTTTTAATTGGGTAAGGGCAAAAATATTGAACAAATAGGTTAGAAAAGTGGTGGCAACCACTACATAGGCAATTGCCCAGATGATATGCAACGGAAGCTGGGACCATTGCACCTGGGTTATTTCATTAAAAGTGATGGGAAAGTTAATAATAACCCCGATGGTAAATAGCCATTTCATAAAGGTGAATGGGTGGTATTTTTCCAACAGCTTTTTTACAAGGATTAGATAGGCACCAAAACAAATAGAGTTTACCATAATCAAAAGATTTCCCAGAGGAATGTCAGGGGCGTCCTGTCGAATTTCAGAGCCGAAAACAATGAGGGAAAGGGTTCCAAGAAATCCTAAAAAAACACCCAAACCCTTGGTGAATAAAATCTTTTCCTTGATTAGGATCATAGAGAGGATAATTACTATGATCGGTGTCAGGGTGGTTAAAACAGCACTATTTATGGGAGTAGATAGGGCAATACCCTTGAAAAAAGCCAGCATATTTATTACTGTTCCCAGAATGGAGCATACCAGAATACGACCCCAGTCCTCCATAGCAATTTTCTCCTTGGGCCCAAAAAAAGAGACCATCCAGAACAGTATTGCGGCTCCTGTAACGCGCAACATAATAAAGGCAAAGGGCTGCACATAAAAAGGCATTACCTCTTTTGCAATGGTATGGTTTAAGCCGTAAATAGTGGTAGCAGCCAGGGCAGCCAGCATGGCAAGGGTTCTTTTACTCACCTATGTAGGGTTTCTTTGGCCTTGCTAACTTCTTCTTTACTATTTCCAATAAAAATTTCGTCCCCGGTTATAACAACAGGCCGTTTTAAAAAGGTATAATGTTCCAAAATCAAATCTTTAAACTCCGCTTCGGAAAGGTTTTTTTCCTTTAATTTTCGGGAGGTATAAAGCTGTGCTCTTCTACTGAAAAGGGCTTCGTAACTTCCGGATCTCTTTTTCATTTCTTCAAGTTGTACATTAGTAATGGGAGAAGTTTTTATTTCTTGAAGTTCTACCCCATCTAAGGGCTCCAATTCTTTTAAGATATTTTGGCAGGTATTACAGCTGTTTAAATAGTATATTTTTTTCATCATAATAAAAAAGAAATTTCGCTTCTATTCATTTAGAATTTAAGCGGATTGGTAACATTTTAAAACTAAAATGCAAAGAAACCCATTTCTAATGAATTGAACTAGTTCCAAAGGAAAACTATCTTGGAGTCAGGAGAATTTACATGGATTATTCTATACTATTTCGCTTTCCTAGTTTAGATGCATGGATACTTACCACAAAAATTTGAAAAGCGTGGAAAAGCATTAAGGGCAATAGGATTATCCCAACCGGAAATGATGCTGGAAAAAGAATCTTGGAGAAGACGGTACCATGCACTAAAGATTTTTTTGTGCCACAATACCGGGCGGTGATCCTATCTTCTTCACTAAATCCCATTCGGACGGCTAAAAACTGGGTACTATAAAATACAATATAAAAAAGCACAATGGCCCCCACGAAAATTAAAACCAAATCAAAAAAATTTACCGAACTAAAAATCCGATTGTTAAATGACTCTGCGAAACTTTTGTAAATTATAAGTAGGATAATCGATTTATCAAATACTGATAACAGTCCGGAATATTGTTGCGCAAATTTGCCCAAAAACCGCTGCAAGCTTATACCGAGAACCACAGGGATTAAAATTTCAATTACAAGCTTTATATAAATACTACTTAAATCGAAGTCTTGTGTGGTACTTTTTAAAAATAATCCCAGCCAAAGGGGTGTTATTATAATACCAATTAATCCTGATATGCTGGCGTTGAAGATGGCTGCCGGCATATTCCCTTTGGCCATGGAAACCATAACTACAGATGAGGAAACGGTTGAAGGTAATGCTGCCAGAAACATAAAAGACAACCATAAAGTATGCATTTGAGATGATTGGGCTAAGGGGTAAAAAGCCAACACCAGCAAAGGAAAAATGAGAAAGGTTGATAGCTGAACAAGGGCATGAAGTTTCCAGTTTTTTAAGCCGTTTTTTATTTTTTCCGGACTTAGTTTTAGGCCGTAAAAAAAGAAAATCAATGAAACACCAATACTCCCAATATGATCTAGAAAAATACCACTTTCTGAACTTCCCCATTCCGGAAACCAATACGCAAGTAGAATTACGAGGATGATAGCAAGTACAAATTTATCAATTTTTCCTTTCATGGTTACTGCCGGATTTGCAATGACCAAATAAAACACTTTTCCTTAAGCTACCAGCAAATCAAATAAATAAATAGGGCACTAAATCTTAGTTGTCTTAATTCCTGGCAGAACCTTTTAATACAATTAGCTTTGTTTACCCGCAATTGTAGAATTGATTTTTGAAACCAGAAACAGAAAACCGGTACGAATCAATTTATAATTTATTGTGAATAGCACCCACAAGACGCAACCTATTACTATAGGCAATATTCCCCCGAAGGTGTAGAACATACCCACCACAAACCCCAAGAGATACTCTGCCCGATAGACAGGAATAAGAAAGGAAAGTGCAATGAGACCCAACATCATAGTTCCTGTACTATCAGAGCCAATGGTAAATAAATAGGACAACGCCAATCCAAACCACAAAGTCCCTAGAAATCCGAAAAAGATGGCCTGCCATGAATCGTAACGGCTGGGCGGTTTGGCGGTTTGGCTTCTCCTTTTAATTCGGGAAAGCAGAAACCAGGTAAACAAGGGTAGTAAAAGGATACCCCACCAATTAGAGATAGAAGGCAAGTCTTCTCTGTGAAGCAGATGGTGTGAAGGCACCCCTTCATGAAAATAATCCCATGCCAAATGTAATCCAATAAGTAAGGTAACAAGGGTAGTAAAAAGAATACGAAATGTTAGGGTAAATTTGTTCTTGAAAGCCATGGTCAGGAATTGTAAATTGGTTTCTTGGATCTTACCTATAATAGACAACGAACCAAGAAATAAGACGTGAATCCGGTAAAATTGTTACCTAGGCAACACCTCTTTATTTTTTTAAGTAAGAAACAGGTCTTAATAACAACCAAAAAAAGCGAACCAAATTGGCTCTGCCAATTAGAGCAACACCTATCGTCTACAACACCGGCTTCACCTTTAAAAAGCCCTGAACCTCGGCATAAGGCAGCAGCAATACAATAGGTCCTTCGGCATAAGAAGCCACTTCGTATTGTTCATACAGCAATTGGATTCCTTCCTTGGTATACCCGATATTCTCAGGAAGATAAAAGGAGTTATTTTCAAACATGAATCCGGTACTGTTTATAGAAGTGCCTTCCGGAATTTGTTCCTGATTGCGAAATTTGGTTTCTGCATACGTTAACAACTTAGGGTCTTCTTCAAAGAGATCCGAAGTTTCAATCTGCACTCCTTTTTTCTTATCAAAATTTAAAAATCGTGTAGTCGATTGACCGTGAGCACCTCCGGTAAATATATAAGAATCAATTTTAATGGTTATTACGGCTGCATCTTCGTATGTAAGCTCACCATTAATTTTTGCTTCCCAACCCAAAGACTCATCGGGATACATTTCTTTAAGCTCTAAAAAACCATTTTTAAAGGATTGTACGGCATCTTCTAACGTGTTGGCCTCAACAGCATCGTCATAAATCAACTCCAAAACTACAGCTTGGGTAATGGCATCATTTATTGTTAAACCTAATTTTGAATTCTCAATGGCTTGAGGGATGGTTATGGAGACCACAGGACACATAGTACACGACTCACTTTGAAAGGAGTTAGGCTTAAACGTGAGGGTTTCCTTTTGCTCTCCTTGACAGCTCAATAGGACCATTAGTAGCAAAAAACAAGAACGTAAATTTTTCATAAAAAAGAAATTCAAAACAGTAGTGCAAATGTACAGTTTCATTGGTTTCTCCAAAAGATAACAATACATTTGTGATTATAATATTGAAGTATGAGGGATAAGGATTTAAAATTCAACAGCAAGACCATTCACGGTGGTCAAGCTCCTGATAAGGCCTATGGTGCGGTTATGCCACCTATTTATCAGACATCAACGTACGCACAGACTACTCCTGGCGGACATCAGGGATACGAATACTCAAGGAGTGCCAACCCTACCCGAACCGCTCTCGAGAGTGCATTGGCTAGCATAGAAAACGGCAGCTTTGGTCTCGCCTTTGCAAGCGGACTGGCGGCTATGGATGCGGTAATTAAATTGTTGAATCCAGGCGATGAGGTAATCTCTACCAACGATTTGTATGGAGGAAGTTACCGGTTGTTCAAGAAAATATTTGAAAAATATGGCATTATTTTTCATTTTGTTGGGATGCAGGAAGTTTCCGCAATAGAAGCTCAGATCAATAAAAAAACCAAACTCATCTGGGTAGAAACCCCTACCAATCCCATGATGAATATTATTGATATTAGAGCTGTAGCAAAATTAGCAAAGAGCAAAAATGTATTACTTGCGGTCGACAATACCTTCGCAACTCCCTATTTACAATTGCCATTAGATTTGGGAGCGGATATTGTAATGCATTCCGCAACTAAGTATTTAGGAGGTCATAGCGATGTGGTTGTAGGTGCTTTGGTAATTAAGGACAAAAAGTTGGCAGACCAACTTTATTTTATTCAAAATGCCAGCGGTGCTGTGTGTGGTCCAATGGATAGTTTTTTAGTGCTTCGCGGCATCAAAACGCTACATGTAAGAATGCAACGCCACTGTGAAAACGGAAGGGCGATTGCCCTCTACCTGGCAAAACATCCTAAAATAAAAAAGGTGTATTGGCCCGGTTTTGAAGATCATCCCAATCATGAAGTAGCAAAGAATCAAATGAAGGATTTTGGAGGTATGATTTCTTTTGTGCCCAAAGGCGCCAATTTTGCAGATGCTATTGCAATTGTTGAAAAATTGCAACTTTTTACCTTGGCAGAATCTTTGGGAGGTGTTGAAAGCTTGGCAGGTCATCCTGCGAGTATGACGCATGCAAGCATCCCTAAAGAGGAGCGCGAGAAAAGTGGAGTAGTAGATGCATTAATCCGTTTAAGTGTTGGGATTGAAGATGAAGCCGATTTAATAGCTGATTTAGAGCAAGCGATAGGCTAAAACAATTTACGAATTTATAAAAAATATCACGTTTAATTGTATAAATGTTATAATTTTGAAGCCAAATTTTTAATTCAATAAAAATAGTTAATCTGAATCTGTTTATGGAAGCAAAGGTTAAAGCATTTATGGAAATGGTGAAGGTCCGTAACGGACACGAACCGGAATTTATACAAGCCGTACAGGAAGTTGCCGAAACGGTCATTCCTTATATTGTTAAAAATAAGATTTACAACGGGAAGAATATCTTGTTGCGCATGGTAGAACCGGAGCGATTGATTTCTTTTCGGGTTTCCTGGGTAGATGATAAGGGAGAAATACATGTAAATAGAGGATATCGCATTCAGATGAACTCGGCCATCGGACCCTATAAAGGAGGCTTGCGATTTCATCCATCGGTAAACGCCAGCATCCTTAAATTTTTAGCTTTTGAACAAGTGTTTAAAAATAGTTTAACTACACTTCCGATGGGTGGGGGCAAGGGAGGATCAGATTTTGATCCTAAAGGCAAATCAGACGATGAGGTGATGCGTTTTTGTCATGCCTTTATGATTGAACTATGCCGACATATTGGAGCAAATACAGATGTTCCTGCCGGTGACATAGGGGTAGGTGCAAGGGAAATAGGTTATTTATTTGGAATGTATAAGAAAATCCGAAACGAATTTACCGGAGTACTTACAGGAAAAGGACTTTCCTGGGGGGGGTCTTTAATACGTCCGGAAGCAACAGGTTATGGGACGGTTTATTTTGCTCAGAGCATGATGAATACCAAAAAAATGGATTTCTCAGGAAAGAATGTGGTTATTTCCGGTTCAGGAAATGTGGCGCAATATGCGGCTGAAAAGTCAATCCAGTTGGGCGCTAAAGTTCTTACCTTGTCAGACTCCGAAGGGTATATCTTTGATAAGGATGGTATTGATGAAAAGAAGCTTGCCTTTGTAATGGATTTAAAAAACAATAAACGGGGTAGAATTTCAGAATATACTAAGAAATATTCTTCGGCAGAATTCCATAAAGGAAAAACTCCTTGGAGTGTAAAATGCGATATTGCGCTGCCCTGTGCTACGCAGAATGAATTGGATGGAAAAGGAGCCAAAGCGCTTATAAAAAATGGATGTGTTTGTGTTGCAGAGGGCGCCAACATGCCCTCCACTCCAGAGGCTATACATGAATTCCATGAAGCCAAAATATTATTTGCGCCCGGAAAAGCTTCCAATGCAGGTGGAGTAGCTACTTCAGGTTTGGAAATGTCCCAGAATTCGCTGCGCATTAGTTGGACAAGGGAAGAGGTAGATGAGCGATTAAAAGGGATTATGGAAGATATCCACGATTCTTGTATTAAATATGGCAAGGAAAAAGACGGGTATTGCAATTATGTAAAAGGGGCAAATATTGCCGGTTTTGTTAAGGTTGCAGATGCCATGTTGGCTCAAGGTGTTATCTAACATCTATTTCTTAGTTTTCAAAGCCTGCGAGTAATTAGTTTAAAATCTTCAAGGTCTTGTACCATCACTTAAATAACCTGATTCGTTTTTGTTACTACTTTAAGTAGACTTCAAAAATGCATCAGGTTTCTTTGTAGTATATTTAGACCGTTAGAAGAATCACTAATGCAGGTCAGTACCAGAGCGATAATATTATCTTCACTTAAGTTTGGTGATACGAGTGTGATTGTTAAGGCATACACCTTATCAGACGGGTTAAAATCTTATGTGTTAAAGGGGGTATTGGCAGCAAAAAAAGGCAAGGTAAAACCGGCCTATTTTCAACCCTTAATGCAGTTAGAGTTAATAGCGGTACATAGAAATAAGGGTGCTTTAGAACGTATTCTTGAAGCTAAGGTAGTGTATCATTACAATACACTACATAGCGATATTATAAAGAGTACCATGTCCCTTTTTCTGGCCGAAATGTTGAGTAATTCCATTTTTGAAGAAGAAGCCAACGAGGAGCTCTATTTTTTTTTAGAAGCAGCATTGCAGTGGCTGGACCAAAAAGAAGAAATAGCTAATTTTCATTTAGTTTTTATGTTGTTCCTGACCAAACATCTGGGATTTTATCCTGATACCACGGACCTATGCTTACCTTATTTTGATTTGGTTGA
>CAYTDS010000050.1:0-12545 GCA_964436555.1 uncultured Flavobacteriaceae bacterium
TGATGCTTCTTTCTTTGATATACGATTAGCAACATAACTTACTACTAAAGAAATAACATCACTAAAATTATGAAGTGCATCTGAAATCAAAGACAAACTTCCGGAGATGAATCCACCTAACGCCTGGGCTGCGGTGATCAACACATTTAATACTATAGTTATAAGAAGTTTTGTTCCTTTTATTTCTGAAGAATTGTGATGATGGTGATGTGCATGACCCATAAAAACATCCTAATTTAAATGCAGGGCATTTTTTCTATTCGTCTTTCATGTCTTCCGCCTGCAAAATCTGTATTCAAAAAAGTTTTCACCATTTCTAAGGCTTGTGGTAAGGAAATGAAACGGGCAGGAAGACTCAAAATATTGGCATCATTGTGCTCCCTTGCTAACTCAACAATCTCTTTGGTCCAGCATAAAGCTGCTCTGACCTTTTGGTGTTTGTTAGCGGTCATAGATGCCCCGTTACCGCTACCACAAATAATAATTCCATAAGTAACCTTATTCTCTGCAACATCCTTTGCTACTGGATGGGTAAAATCCGGATAATCTACACTATCCGTTCCGTCTGTTCCGTAGTTGATAACATCTATATTCATAGATTTTAAAAGACCAATGACCGCGAGCTTGTACTCTGTCCCCGCATGATCGTTTCCAATGGCTATTTTCATGTGTTTATATTTATTTTTTTCAATGGTCACATATAACATCCCTGAATATTCATCCGCCTTTGAGTGAATGTTATGCGCATGGGTGTTTCATAAATCTAAGTATTAGGAATACTACAAATGTACAAATACCTTTTCTTTTTGCTTAAAAATGGCTTATTAACAATTCAATTTTTGTTATATTCTATATTGCTGATTTTTAGATTATTATTATTTCACCTTACTTGTTAAAAAAGTAGTAATAACAAATCATTATTATAATTTCAGTTTAGCTTAAAAATGTGCTTTAATAAAATTTTTATATAAAGAAAATATAATTTTAAAAAAATAAAGAGAAGATATTAAATAGTAATCTTTTGAAATTAACATTAACATAACCTTTAGTTATTAATAATTTCATGTTGAATTAGGTTATGAATAGTAGTTGATAACAAGTACAATTGCTTGATTTTTAATGTAAACTAGTATTAATAGATTGTCAATAAAATTATTTTGAAATACAAGTCAACAATTCTCACCATTTTTTATTGATGCTATTAACAGTATATAATAAACAACATATATTTTTTAAAATTCAATAAAATATATATTATATAATTTCTTAATGTTCATAACAAAACAATGATCATATATTTAAACTGGTTAAAACTAAAAAGTATGGCTATGAATAATAATTTGTAATTTTCCGAAATAAAAATAGTACATGTCAAAAAGTAAGAAGAAAGCGAAAGGACAAAAGAAAAATGATATTACCAAAGGAATTTTTACGGTTTTGGAAAAGGAACCGGAAAACAGTTTCAATTATAAACAAATTGCAGCTAAGATTGGGTTAACTGATGCTAATGGTAGAAATGAACTGATAAAAAAACTTGTAGAATTAAAGGAAAAAAGAAGAATAGGAGAGGTAAGTAGAGGAAGTTATAAAGCACTAGCTGCAACAAAAACATATCATACAGGGACAGTGGATATAACAGGAAGAGGTAATGCTTTTATTGTTATAGAAGGAGTGGAAGATGATGTTTTTATTGCTTCTAACAAATTAAATAAAGCATTTCATAGAGATACTGTTGAAGTTTATATTTATCCAAGACGGAAGGGAAAAAAGTTGGAAGGAGAAGTTACAAAGGTTTTGGAACGCTATAAAACCACTTTTGTAGGTATTCTGGATATGCAGAAAACCTTCGCCTTTGTACGTCCCACAGATTTTAGAATGTACACGGATATTTTTGTCAGCAAGGAGAATATTGGAAATTCAGAAAACGGAGATAAAGTAATCGTAGAAATTTTAGATTGGAAGGACAATGCAGATTCTCCGGTGGGAAAAATTACTCAGGTTTTAGGTAAACCAGGAGAGCACGATACCGAGATTCACTCTATTTTGGCTGAATATGGATTACCTTATGAATTCCCAACAGAGGTTGAACTCTTTGCAGATAAATTAGACACTAGTATTAAGATTGAGGAAATTGCGAAGCGAAGGGATATGAGAGATGTGCTCACCTTTACAATAGATCCGCATGATGCTAAAGATTTTGACGATGCCTTATCATTTCGAAAGTTAGAAAATGGTAATTATGAAATAGGTATTCATATTGCAGATGTTTCTCATTACTTACTTCCAAATACGGTTTTAGACGAAGAAGCTTATAATAGGGCAACATCAGTTTATCTTGTTGATAGAGTAGTTCCGATGTTACCGGAGATTTTATCAAACAATGCTTGCTCCTTGCGCCCCTATGAGGAAAAATATACGTTTTCAGCAATTTTTGAACTTAATGATAAGGCCCAAGTACTTAATCAATGGTTTGGTAGAACAGTAATTAATTCTGATGAGCGGTTTGCTTACGAAGAAGCACAACATATTATAGAAGAAGAAACTGGAATTATTCCCATAGAAGTTTCAATACGCGGCAAAGAATATAGTGTTAACAACGAGGTTGTAGAAGCTACCTTAGTTTTGGATCGCTTGGCAAAACTAATGAGGACCAAAAGAATGCAATCCGGGGCAATCTCTTTTGATAAACTAGAAGTTCGTTTTAACTTAAACGATAAAAATGAGCCTGAAAGCGTGTATTTTAAGGAGGCTAAAGATGCAAATAAGTTAATTGAGGAGTTTATGCTTTTAGCTAATAGAAAAGTAGCAGAGTTTATTGGTAAACAGAAACCTGAAAAAACTTTTGTTTACAGAGTGCACGCAGAACCGGATGAGGAGAAGCTAATGTCTTTAAATGCTATTATTTCTAGGTTTGGACACAAAATAGATTTTAAGGATAAGAAAACCATAAGCAATTCACTTAATAAGCTACTGGAAGATGTTAAAGGACAAAAAGAACAAAATTTAGTAGATACGCTTGCCATCAGAAGTATGAGTAAAGCGCTATATACGGTGGATAATATAGGGCATTATGGACTTGCTTTTAACTATTATACTCATTTTACATCCCCTATTAGAAGATATCCGGATGTAATGGTTCATAGACTATTACAGCACTATTTGGATGGTGAAAGGTCTCCAAAAGCAGATGTTTATGAAGAAAAGTGCAAACACTCTTCAAATATGGAAAGTCTGGCTGCAAATGCAGAACGAGATTCTATAAAATACATGCAGATAAAGTTTATGCAAGACCATCAAGACAGGGAATTCAAGGGTGTTATTTCCGGGGTAACAGATTGGGGTGTTTATGTGGAGATCATCGAGAATAAATGTGAAGGCATGGTGAGAATACGGGACATAAAAGATGATTATTATATCTTTGATGAAAAGCAGTATGCAATTGTTGGTGAGCGAACAAAGAAAACATATCAGCTTGGAGACGAAGTTGTGGTTATGGTGAAAAATGCAGATTTGGTAAAAAGACATCTGGATTTTACGTTAATAGTAAAGGCATAAGAGTCAAAAGTAGTTTTGGAATGGATTTTGCTATTGCAGGTATTCTAATTGTTAAAACACAGAAAATGAAAAAGTTAGTGCTGTTTGTTTTCCTTTTTATTGGACTACAAACCGTTGATGCACAAAATGAAAGAATCACCAAAGACCTACAAAAATTTACAGAGGTCAAAGGTTTTGATGGTCTTTCTATTAACTTAATAAAATCAGACGTAAATAAAGCCATAATTACAGGAACCAATACAGATAAAGTAGCAATCGTGAATACAAATGGTATATTGCGAATACGTATGGAAATTACAAAAATGTTCAGTGGTTATAAGACTTTTGTAGATATCTATTACACTGAGACTTTGTTAGTAGTTGACGTAAATGAGGATGCAAGAATAACCTCTAAAGACATTATAAAACAGAATGTTTTAGAACTGAAAGCTCAGGAAGGAGGAGAAATTTCAGTCAGCGCTCAAGTGGAACAGTTGTTGATAAAAACTGTTTCTGGAGGAATTGTAACAGCGAAAGGATCATCAGATAATCAGGATGTAATTATAAATACTGGAGGAATTTATAAAGGCAAAGATTTTAAAACAAAATTTACTACCGTAAATGTAAACGCAGGTTCTACTGCAGATATTTTTGCCACAGATTATGTTAGAGCAGCCGTAAAAGCCGGAGGTACGGTTAATGTTTACGGAAATCCTTCCAAAATGGAAGAGAAGACTGTTTTTGGAGGAAAAATAATAAGAATGTAAATTAATGTTAGCAGACATACAGGCAGCCATTCCTTTAGGATTTTTCTTAAGCTTTATGATTGGACCTGTTTTTTTTGTTCTTTTGGAGACAAGCGCATTAAAAGGATTTAGAGCTGCCCTGTGTTTTGATTTAGGAGTTATTTTAGCCGATGTACTATTTCTTACGGTAGCCTATTTTAGCAGTTTTCAATTATTGGAGAATTTGAGTAATCAACCGGGACTTTACGTGTTCGGTGGGGTTATTTTGGCTATATTTGGGACTACTACCTTTCTAAAACCACCAAATAAACAAATAGAATTAAAAGTTAAAATAACAAAAGGAGCATACTTGAGTCTTTTTGTGAAAGGTTTTTTACTAAACTTTATTAATATTGGAGTTCTTGTTTTTTGGTTAGGAATCATCATCATTGTGGGGCCAAGTTTAGATAATGATCCGGAAAGAATAGGACTCTTTTTTGGAACAATGATAGTGGCTTATTTTACAACAGATATTTTTAAAATACTCTTAGCCAAACAATTAAGAAGCAAACTTACCTCAAAGCGTATTCACTTTATAAAAAAAAGTATTGGAATTGTGCTTATTATTTGTGGATTAGTGCTTATTACTAAGGGCTTTCTTCCTAAAGACAAACTAAATATTAAAAAGGGTATTGAACTATTGAAAGAACGGTAAGTTGGGGTTTGGGATTTTACTTAATCAAGGTTTAAAATTTAAATTCTGAACAGAAATACTTTTTGAATAAAAAAACCTCATTGGAAAATGAGGTTTTATGAGGCATCGAGCAGATTCGAACTGCTGTAGGAGCTTTTGCAGAGCTCAGCCTAGCCACTCGGCCACGATGCCGTTAAGAGGTGCAAATGTAGTACTTTTTTACATTTTCAAAATTTAAACTCAGATTCTTTTTGATTCAAGGATAACAGACACCGCTGCCACATCGCCATTAATAGGTGGATTTAGCTTAGAGACGGAAACTTCTACCCAACTCACAATTGGTATATCCTCAAAAATACGATTCATTATTCGTTTAGCTACGTGCTCCAAAAGCTTAGATTTTACCCGCATTTCTTCCTTTACAATAGTGTTGATAAGAACATAGTCTACAGTATCTGATAGATTGTCTGAAAGACATGCAAGGCTAAGATCTGCCTCTACTGTAATATCTACAACATAATCACTCCCAAGCACAGCCTCTTCCTTAAGGCAGCCATGATAGGCATAGATTTTAATTGTACTTAGTTTTATTTTACCCAAAGGGTTCTCTTATCTTTTTGCAAATTTACGGTAAACCATGCAGATATTTAATAAGTACACCTACAATTGCTTAATCCTTGGAATAAATCCAAACCAATTGTGACCACATGGGTACCTGTGCTGTAGTTTGAAATTTCATTTAGTTGTATCTGATAGGAATAGCCAAAGTAGAAATTGTTCTTTTTTAATCCGAAAAAAGGAGCAAGGTATAAAGGCTTCCCAATTTGATCATTTAAGAACCGGTAGTTTACCCCTGCATAGTAGTAATCTTCAAAAACATACCAACGGAACTTAGCGTTTAAGTCCGTTTCAGAACGCCCATCACTCTCAAAAACCTTATAAAGTATAGAGGGTTCTATTTCGAAATTAGAGTTTTTATTTTTCCGAATACGATATCCTGTGTAAACATAATAGTTTCTTAAAGCATTAGGCTCAAAAGTTGGATTAAACCGGGTAACATCTTTATCCAGCAAGTTGGATGCATTTGCACTAAACCAAAACGCATCTTTTCTATACATTATACCCACGTCAAAATTCTGATTAGAAGTAGAACGGTCATCCGTAATACCGGCATCACCTCCGGCATCGATAAATTTTGCAATGTCTATTCGAAACTGGTTAAAGTTGTAAGAGATACCAAAAGATAAAAATTCATCCTCATATCGATCTAGCGTTAAATGGTGCGCAAATGATAGCCTAGCACCTTTTTGTTTAGTGTAGCCATTACTATCATTATACAAAAATACGCCCAAGCCGGATTTATTTCCTAAACGCATGTCGGCCGCGAGCGATTGCGTATCCGGGGCATCTTTTATGCCCACCCACTGCGTAAGCCCATTAAGCCTAATCTTAACATGGTCTCCAATACCGGCATAAGTAGGAGCAAGAACAAAAGGGTTGTCTGCCAAATATTGAGACAATTGAGGGGAGTTGAGCTCCTGCCCTCTTGATGCCAGTGCACTTAATAAGAGCACTATAGTTACTATTCTGTTACGCATTTTGTGTAGGTTAAGTTTTTATCGATATAAGGTAAAATTGCCCGTAAACTCTCTGGTATCATTGGCTCCATTGAGTTTAATGATGTACCAGTAGTCACCGGTAGGGAGTTCATTTTCTTGGTATACACCACTCCAGCCGGGATCATTTAGCCCCATTCTATATAGCTCTCTACCATAACGGTCAAATATGATAGTTAGTATTTCTGGGAAGGCCTCTTGGTTCCTTGGTCTCCAGAGATCATTAGAGCCATCTCCGTTTGGTGTAAAGAAGTTAGGAATCTCAATATCTATGAATTCCATAAATATTTGAGCTGTAGCCTCGCATCCGTTTTCATCTATAACCGTAACGGTATAGGTGTCAGTTCTGGTAATCATAAATCTACTGTTGGTTCCATTGTTTACAGTACCAAAATAGAAGGTATAATCCTGCAAACCGCCTGAGGCAACAGCTGTAATTTCATTAATGTTATTCTGCTCTAGAGTAAGCACTAAAGGTTCAAAATCTTGAATAACAAAAGGAATGGTTACCGTACAGCCGTTGGCGTGAGAAATAGCCAGATAATGATTTCCTGCAGTAATATTTGTAAAACTTGGCTCTAATACCATATCCATTGGGTCTGTAGAATCCAAAGCGTATAACACGTCGGAGGCTACCGTTGGTTCTGCAAGCAATACATTTATGGAACTAATAGGAGTGTCTCCTGTGCATTCGTAAATAGGAGTTACAGTTGCATTAAGATTTACACCGGGTTCTATTTCTACAACTACATTAGTTTCACAACCTTGAGAATCTCTTACAAATATCACATAGGTACCGGCCGCCAAGTCAGTGAATAGCGTTTGATCTTGAACAAAATCTGTAGGGGTATTAGAATTTAAACTAGTGCTGTAGGGTGCTGTACCACCGCTTAATGTAAGAGCAATGGAGCCATCTTCACTACCGGCACATATTTCAGGCAATACGGCAGTTGTAGCCATAATCGGGGTAGGTTCTATAATAGTATATTCCCTTACCTCAAAACAACCGTTTACATCCTGAGCAATCACCGTGTAGGTAATGCCGGTTGCACTACCTGCCAATCCAGTGAACACATTTTGTGTATGGAATTGGTTTAGATTAGGTGAAATAGCATATAAATAACCTCCTGAACCTCCGGACAAGTTTATGGTAATGGTGCCATCTGCTGTGCCGGAACATGTTGCATTGGTAAAACTATCAGTAACTACCAGAGGTGTTGGTTCAATAATAGGAATAACATTTGATACAGTAACACAATCTCCACTTGTAACTCTTACATAGTAATTACCCACACCAAGGTTGAAGAAATCACGGTTAGCTTGAGGTCCTGCTACTAAATCTGTTAAGGTTGCATTAGAATACAATTCATACTGGTAATTACCTAATCCCCCTGCGGCGGTAGCCCTGATAGAAGCTGTTGTTTCTCCGGCACAATTAATTATGGCTGCCGAGGCATCAATAGTAACAGTCAACGGAGGTACAGGAGCTACTGAGACCTGATTGGATAGCACCTCGCCACAACCATTGGCATCACGAACGCGGTATTGATAAACACCATCAGAAACAGAGAAAGTATGGGTATTGCCACCACTCATTGCGGTGTATGCCCCACCATTGAAACTGTATTCATAATTCCCGGTACCACCAATTCCCGTTAAGCGAATTTGCGCCGGTAGCGTACAAGTAAGTGCCGACAGTTGAATCAACGAAGCAGATACCTCTGTTGGCTGAGAAATTGAAACTTGAGCCGTTTCTAAACCGCAATTCCATCCGTCAGAAACAGTTATACTATAGATTCCTGCACCTAAGTTGTTAAAGTTAGGACTAGTTTGTCCTCCACTTATTGATACAATTGCTGTACCGGTAGCATTATAGTAGTTTAGCTGGTATTGATATATACCTTCCCCTCCGGTTACTCCTGTTGCTGATACAGTCGCGCTTGTATCTCCATAACAGTTAAGTAGAAGCGGAGTGGCACTAATACCAGCAGTTATAGGAACGGCAGGAATTAAAGTAGCTGTTTCAGGCAGAATACAGCCATTGCTATCTTCAATTGAGATCGTAAAATTACCCGCGGATAATCCTGTGAACACAAAACTTTGAACATTATCAACAGTGTATACCTGGCCTGTTGTGGTATTGGTCAATACAATGTCATAAGGAGCGTAGCCACCTGTTGGGTCTACAAGTAACTCTCCCCTATTGTTATCACAGGTTACACTAGCAATCGGCGTAATAATTGTAGTTAAAGGAGTGCTTGGTGAAATTATAGTTACTATATTAGAGTCCTCAGAACAGCTTGGATAGCCTGTTTCTGTTACGCGAACAAAATAGTTGCCTCCTGAAAGTCCGGGAATGTTCAGCGGATTGCTAGACGTATTTCCACTTCCATTAATCGTTGTTGGTGTTCCATCAGAATTGTAAACAACATAGTCATAGGCGCCATTTACAACCCCACCAACATTAATTTCCAACGCACCATTAGAATCTCCAAAACAGATTACAGGAGCCGTGGCTGTAGCTATCACTTCAATTAAGTCATATGGCGCTATGTTATAAGAAGCAGTATCGAAATAGCAGCCTGTGGCGGTATCGGTTATTCTAAAAGTATAACTGCCAACAGCACTCAACTCAAAGGTGGCCTCATTATAAGCAGGTGTACCCGTTTGGGTTGCATTTGTGTTGCCCACAGGAAGCAACTCAAAGGTATACACATTTAAATTATTTCCATTATCTGCAACTGTTATAGTTACTTCCTCTAGTCCCACACAAGATATAGGCGCATCTTGAGATACAACAGCTGTAAATCGGTTTAATGCTTCTATGACTACTGTATCTGAAGTTGAACAACTTTGACCATCGGTAACATATACCGTAATGGTTTGGTCCATACCATTATCTACAATCTCGAAGGTATTTCCAGTCTGGAAGTTGATATTGTCTATACTGTACAAGTAGGGTGTTGTTCCCGCTCCCGCAGGCACTGTTGCAGTTACTGTGGCTGTGTTGATGCCATTTGTTGGGCTACAAGTAAATGCTGTTGTAGTTAATGTAACTAGTAATGGGTTGGGCTCAGTTATGGTAACATCTACTCTTGCTGAAGCACATTCTCTACTGGATACTGCTTCTATTTGATAATCTCCTGCAGCTAATCCTGTGAACAATGGATCGGTTTGAGGTCCTGCAATTAAAGTAGTTCCTGTTACATCAAATAAATTGTAAGAATAAAAAGGGTCTTCATTTATTCCAATAGCGGTTGGAGCCAAATTAACCATGATGCTACCATCACTCAAACCATTACAAGAAACATCGACTATAGTAGGCAAAATCAATGTTGTAGTAGATGGGGCTTCCAGACTTTCCAAAATAGTTTTCTCACATATCGGATTGGCTGTATCCAAATCTCGAACCAAGAAGGTATACAATCCAACTTGAGTCAGACCGGTAAAAATACCAGTTGCATTGGTTGCCGTTGTTAAATCCGGGAAGGTTACTGTGTATTCCAAATTCGCTGAACCACCTATTACATTAATGGTAATTTCACCACCCGGAGCCATACTACAGTCAATAAGTTTCACCACGGTTGCCGTTAGGTTCATCTCTTCATAGAGTATTTCTGTAGCTGTGGTAAAGGAACAACCCCATTGGTCGTTAATCTCTACTTCATAACTTCCTGCTCCTAATCCTGTGAAGATTGTTGATGTTTGTGGATTCCCAAAAGCAATTCCGTCTTTTATAAGTTGGTAGGTATAATTACCGCCTTGTCCGCCTACAGTATTGATAACTTCAATTTCTCCTTGTAGGTTGGTGCAGTTTTCCTGATTTACCTGAAGACTCGCAGAAATAGGGGTAGGATCGGCCAAAACAATAGTATTTTGTATCAATTCCTGACAGCCGTTGATATCCATTACCCAAGCTTCATAAGTATCTGGAGAAAGATTTTCAAATCTTGGAGAGGCTACAAAGTCGGCCGCACTTGCAGGTGCAGCAGTGCCCACATAGTAGGTATAGCCACCCCATCCACCAGCAACATCAATTATTTCAATTACTCCATTATTACCTACACAGGTAATTTCTGTAACTTCTGTATTTCCGGTAATAGCAGCACTTGGACCATCGATGGTAAACGCCAGAACATTTGAACATCCCGGGAAGTTATTTTGTATTAGTTCCACCAAATAGCTACCTGCAAAAAGATTAATTGGAGCTGTTACGCCGGGAGTTGAGAATGTTCCATTTGTAACTAAACTATCATCTGCTGTAGATGCTGTACCATTGGTATTCCAGACAATCCAATTTATCGGACCGCTATATGTAGCATCTAATAATTCCAAAGTGATCTCCCCTGAGTTAGTGCCAAAGCAGATTACGTCATTAAGCTTATTAATAATAATATCAAAGGTGTTGGGGTTGCTTATGGTAGCTGAAGTACTGGTTATACATCCTGTATCTAAATGCCTTACCAAGAAATTATGAGTTCCTATGCCCAAGCCACTGAAAATATTGGATACCTGATAGGTTACTCCATTGTCTATGCTATACTCAAATCGTGTTGGATCACTATTGGTTGATGTGGTAGTAATTGTAATTTCACCATCAGCACCAGGCGTACAGCTCAACGGATTGGTAATGGCCGCCGTGGCGGTAAGGATTTCGTCAAATGGAAGAATGGTGGCTGTTGTAGTACCAATACATCCGCGATCATCGTACACATTTATGGTATAATTACCACCTACTCTATTGGTTTCAACATAAGTTTGGTTGGCGCCGGATTGAACAATAGAAGCTGTTCCGTTATTTACAAATTCATAGATGATATACGATCCGCTACCACCTGTAATCGCTGCTCCATCAATGGTAATACTTGCATTATTTGAGTTATTTCCTGCGGAACAACCAAATTCAACTACCGTAGAATTGATGTTTGCTATGGCAGCGGGTTGATTAATTACAATTCCGGCTATGTCCGTTGTACATCCATTGGTTCCTGTTGCGGTAATGGTATAGGTATCTGGAGGAAGATTCTCAAAAGTACGGGTAGCGGCATTATAGCTACCTGCCATCGGACTAATGCTATAGGTAAGCGGATTGATCCCATTATCCGTTTGAGATAGGGTAATAGATCCGTCAGCGGCACCAAAACAGCTTATATCTAAATGTGTTTCTGCAAAGACAGGAGTAATCGCTAGTGGAACTTCAACGATAACAGAGCCCAAACAATTTGGAACAGAGGTACTTGCGTCATAAACAGTAATAGTATACGTACCGGGTAAACTTGCTAAATTCCAAATATAGCTTGCAGAAGGTAAAGCAGCTCTGGCTTGGTTTATAGGACCAGATATTTCATATTCGTAATTTCCTGAACCCGCAGAAACATTTATAGTAATTTCGGCGTTATTTGCCGGAGCTATTTCACAATCTAATAGTGTGGTTAGAGCGGCATTAAATTGTAATGGAGCTTGAATGGTAAATGGGTCGGTATCTGCACAACCGTTCAAATCCCTTACTGCGATAGTTTGAGCAATACCTGAGCTTAGTCCCGAAACAGTATACTGGTTGCTGGCGTTAAAAGTTATGTTTTGGAACGGACCACCATTAACACTCAGTTGATAAGGAGCGCTTCCGGCAATATCTAATGTTACCAAAACCTGGAATGTACCTTCGGCAACACATTCATCAACCACAGTCAAAGAAATTTCAGGTCTTAAATCTAAACCTACGGTAATCGTATCGAATTGAATACAGTTGTAGGCATCTTTAATATATACATCATAATCTCCGCTTTCAACGTTGAAAACATTGACATTAGACCCCGTCCATGTTAGAACTGTAGGAGCAGGTGATCCTGCAGGTAAAATCTGATATTGATATGGAGCTGTACCAAATTGACCCGAGGCAGTAATAATACCTGCATTAAGATTGCAATTATCGTTTTTAGTAACTGCCAAGTTTATATCTAGTAGGTTTACGGATTC
>CAYTDS010000051.1:0-12168 GCA_964436555.1 uncultured Flavobacteriaceae bacterium
CAATAGAAGCAGAACCTGCACCCGCTTCGTTGGAAAACACAGCCCTTTTAAACCCAACCAATAAAACACCTATTAACCCACCTATTCCCGCTTTCATACTAAAGGCTTCTGATAGTATTAGAGATATGGCATCGTCTATTAAGGTAAAATTACTCAACACAATATAGAAACATGCCAATAAGTAAAACAAAGCCATAAAAGGAACTACCTTCTCAGTAACAGAGGCGATTCTTTTTATTCCTCCTATTATTACAATGCCCACAAGAACAGCAATAATTAAACCGATGATACTCCCTGCGCTAGTGCTTTGTAATCCAAAAAGTTCTTTTAACACTATGGTTGCCTGATTGGATTGAGCTGCGTTACCTCCTCCGAAAGAGCCTCCGATACAAAAAAAGGCAAATAAAACAGCGGCGATTTTCCCCAATTTAATAAAGCCTTTTTCTTTAAGACCTCTGCTTATATAATACATTGGACCACCATACACTGTCCCATCTGGTCCAATATCTCTATATTGCACACCAAGAGTACATTCCACAAATTTTGTAGACATTCCCAAGAACCCACATATAATCATCCAAAATGTAGCACCAGGGCCACCTAATGCAATTGCCAGCGCTACCCCTGCAATATTGCCGTTTCCGACCGTTCCTGATACTGCCGTGGCCAACGCCTGAAAATGACTTACTTCACCGTCCTTACTTTCATCTTTAATGGTCCCTATTAAATCTCCTTTACTTACATTAGTTTCCGATTTTTCAATTCCGTGAAGATCCAGCCCGTCATACTTACCTCGTACTACACCAATCGCTGTACCAAATTTTGTTATATTAATAAATCCAAAATAAATGGTAAAAAACAAAGCACTCAAAACAAGAAGTATAACTACAAACGGAGCCCCAAAAACTTCAAAAAAGATAACCTTGGAAAAAAAATCGGAAATTGGCTTGAAAGCATTATCTATTTTTTCATCCAACCCCATTTCATTAGTTTGTTGGGCTGCGGTAAAAAGAGGAACGAACAAAAGAACGAATTGAAGAAAGCGTTGCTTCATATAAATACAGTTTGGTTTCGCTAAAGATAAATTTATTTACAAAACTTATTTCAAAAAAAATAAATCAAAAGAAATTTTAGGTTTACTTATATGATTGTCTTAATAATTAGGATTATCCGTTACTTAAAATTACAATTTTACCAAACTATTTTTCGACATTCTGATTTTTATAAAGCGAATTAGACTTCAGCTTTCTAAAATATTCGCCAAGATCTGTCTTTACCTCTCCTGACATAATATACAATCCTATAATATTGGGAAAGGACATTGCCAATATCATCATATCAGAAAAATCTAAAACAGCCCCTAAACTTACGGAGGCACCAATTACGACAAAAACCAAAAAAACCATTTTATAAATGAATTCGGTCCTTTTACTCTTTCCAAAAAGATAGGTCCAAGCACGCATTCCATAATACGACCACGAAATCATTGTAGAAAAAGCGAATAAAAATACGGCTAGCGCTAAAACATAAGGAAACCAAGAAATCTGACTGGCAAAAGCATCTGAGGTTAGCTGCGCACCTGCCATTCCCTCAACCTCATGCATACCTGTAAAAATAAGCACCAAAGCGGTCAGTGTACATACAACTACTGTGTCTATAAAAGGCTCTAACAACGCTACAAAACCCTCGGAAGGGGGATTATTTGTTTTTGCTGTGCTATGTGCTATTGCAGCCGAACCCACACCCGCTTCATTGGAAAATGCCGCCCGTTGAAACCCTATTACCAATACACCAATAATTCCACCTTTAATTGCGGATGGGTTAAATGCTCCATCAACAATTGCATAAAATGCCGGACCAATATTTTGTATATTCATTATGATTACTGCTAGTGCAGCTAAGATGTAAATAGAAGCCATTATTGGCACTACCTTTCCTGTAACTTTAGCAATACTACTAATACCTCCAATAATAACCACACCGACAAGAATAGCCGTAATAACACCAAACCAAAATCCGTTTCCTTCCAAAGCAGGAAATTGCCCTGCTAACTGCTCAAAAGACTGATTTGCCTGAAACATATTGCCTCCTCCAAAGGAAGCACCTACTCCCAAAACAGCAAATAATCCTGCTAAAACCTTTCCAAAACCTTTTAGATTTCTTTTCTCAAGACCATACCGAAGATAATTCATAGGACCGCCAAAAACACGACCATCAGGCAATATATCTCTATATTTTACACCCAAGGTACATTCTACAAATTTCGAAGACATGCCCAATAGGCCACAGACAATCATCCAAAATGTAGCACCAGCTCCACCCAATGAAATGGCAACTGCCACTCCCGCAATATTTCCTAAACCAACAGTTCCCGAAACAGCCGTAGCCAGAGCCTGAAAATGCGTTACTTGCCCCGGAGCACTGGGATCATCATATTTTCCTTTTGCCAAATCAATTGCATGCCTAAATCCACGTATGTTAATGAAGCCCATTCGTATGGTAAAAAAAGTGGCGCCTAATACCAGCCAGATGACAATAAAAGGAATTCCCTTACTAATAGGATCTCCATTAGGATGTAAAAGCGCTACCGGTTCGTCATAGAACACCTCGGCAAAATAATGCGCTCCTTGCTGTATGACGTGTTTCTGATTTTCTGAATTATATATAACTTTTCCTTGTGCTGTGAGGTGTTTCAGCGTTCCACTTGCCAGAGAAACAATGGTTTCGTCCGGTCCGCTTTCTTTGGAAATTACCGCAATTTGGTCTCCTTTGGTTACTTTACTTGAATCTTCTTTAAGCCATTGCTTTAGCTCATATTTGTTTTTAATGTCCGGAGACCAGCCTGGAATGCCAATGCGTTCAACATTAGTGTATACATGAGGATCATATATTCCTGTTGCAGCAAAAGGATCCCAAAAAAGAACTGAACCCAGTGCGCTTACCGCAGGAGTCATAAAGCCATTAAATACCTCGGCAATTGCCTGAGTTTCTATTTTAAATTCTTTGTAATTTGAGGTTCCTCTCGAGTCCGTAACGGTAACACTGTAAGGTATCCCCTCTGTTAAACCAATTGCCAGTTTTGAGTGTAATGAAGTGGTCTGATTGCTCCATTTATAAGTATAAGGAGGAATACCACCCTGTACGTCCAAATCTATCATGCCATCATTTATAGCGTCTGAAGTGTTTAAAACAGTAGCCTTAACTTTTAAATCCTGGGAGAAAACAACAGTGGACAGAATGGCAAAAATGAAAAAAAAATAACGTCTCATACGACAAAAAGTTCAAATCGGTTAATTACTCTAGGATTGGCAATATCTTAAAAATAATTAACGGAATCAAATAAAACCAAAAGAGATGCTAGTTTTCTAATAATTTAGGAGGTTTAATTTGCTGCATTTTCGAATTACCAAGAAGCTTTAGCAGCTACATCTTCTCTTGCCCTATTAAGGAACAAAGAGCTATAAATTACAGCGGATACCCATTATAAATCAAAAACAGAGGAGCGCTTTGTGTAGACTAAGTCCTTTATCTTCAACCAAAAAGCCATAAACAAGTATAAGGCAAACCCAAAACCTAAGGTTACAAATGTCAGGTAGATAAACGTTGTGCGTACTATTCGTGCTCGAATCCCTAAAGTTTCTGCAATTCGCTTGCAGACATCAAAGCCTCTTTTTTGAAAATAATACAATATTTGGTAGAAAAAATTCATATTTTAAAATTAATCCTTTCTTGTCAATATTTCTTTACCAATTGCGCATTGTAAACATTTATTTTGTCTGCAGTAGTCCTTGTGAAGTGTAAGTATTGCTTGACTATCTTTGGCATTGATTAGTTCTAGACCAAATAGCTCGTAATTTCGGACAATGGTATTTTCTTCTAGTTTAAGGGATGATATTAATCCTAATAGTTCTTCATTAATGTCTAGTCCCAAATGCTTGGCGTAGCAAAATTTTAATGGAATTATTGTGTTAATTATAAGTATATCTACAAATTTTTTTGAAAGCCCTTTTTTACTTTGCCTGGATTCCTTTCCGAAGGTAAAATGAGTTTCCCAATATGATGAAGTACCAATCTTGAAGATGGAATATAACTCGGCAATAGATGTTGCACTGATAATGCAATTAAAAAAATTAGCCCTTGTAGCTACTAAATTAGCAAATTGCGACAATCGAATTGTGGGGAAGTTAGCTGGTCTTAACTTGAAAAAATAGGGTTTTTGAACTCCTTTCGGCTCCAATCCAAATTTATTCTTCAAAAAACCATACTCCTTTTGCAGATTTAAATAATAAGTGTCTTCTACAACCTTATCCTCCAAATCCTCCAAGAATCCGGCCGTTCCAAAAAAAAGACTTTCCATTTTAAAAACCTCGTACTGAAGTTTACGTATAACCTTAAAATCTATGGCCTGTGCAATTGAAAAAAAGGAATCCCCATTAGTATTTAACCCAAAATTCTTCAACAGTAACATAAAAAACACCTTTTCCCAATCGTTCCGGGAGG
Organism: uncultured Flavobacteriaceae bacterium; assembly: GCA_964436555.1. Classification (GTDB taxonomy): domain Bacteria; phylum Bacteroidota; class Bacteroidia; order Flavobacteriales; family Flavobacteriaceae; genus Aurantibrevibacter. The sequence goes on from CAYTDS010000051.1 coordinate 4,501, forward strand.
CTTGCAATAAGTTAAATACTAACTCTGATTTTTGTTCAAGCCTCTCAAAATAAAGCCTTTCTAGCCAGTTTTTCAAAGTAAAAACATTAGTTTCTTTAATGTTTTTCTCGCAATTGATGAAGGTTATTTCTTTTTTATTAAATAATTCTTGATAGGAATTCAAAAGAGTTGGAGTAATATATTTCTTTAATTCCAGGGTAGGCACTACAGACCCATCGTTGCGCAAAACTGGGACATCATCTTCCCAAACCACATGTAGAATTACATTGTTATAATTTGAGTCTTTTTCATGATGATGTCTATACCAATCAGAAGATTTTACATGAATTTCAACATTTCCTGCCCAGAGTTGATTATTAATTCGAATTTTCGCATTAAAGAAATCCGGCCCCTGCAGTAGATTGTGTATTCCTAAATCGAGAATTGAAATTACGTCATTGTTAGAAGAGAGCAACTCATTTACATGGATTTTCTTATACTTCCAAACAAAATGAAGCAGGTCTTCTCGCATAATGTAAAACAGCCATTTGCCATTATTAACACAGCATTAAGACCGTAGTTATGAAGTTAATATTCTATTTCGCCTTCCCATTGCATAAACCCACCTTCCAAATTGAAGGCATTTGCAAACCCGGAATTTTTCATAATCGCACAAGCTTGTCCGCTTCTGTTTCCTGACCGGCAATACACATAATAATTTTTAGTTTTGTCCAATTTTTCCAGTTCATCTAAAAACTCTTGTCCCAGATAAAAATCAATATTTAATGCTTTTGGAATATAACCATCTTCTACTTCTTCTGGTGCCCTCACGTCTAAGATAACTGCATTGTTATCCTTCTCTAATTGGTTTACCCATTCTTCTTGTGATAAATTTGCCATTCAACACTATTTTATTGAATTCAAAAATAATGTTTTTATTTAAATTTTAGGACCAACCAACTGCAACTTACGTCAACGAATTTAAGCCCACTTAAAATTTTTCAAATAATTACTAAATCAAATTAAACTTTTAACAAAAGTTTAGGTCTAAGAATTGTTGTGAACTTAAAATATCTCGTACATTTGTATATACAAATATTGTAGTAGCATGAATGTTGAGCAAATCATCAAAACAGATAAACCTATTCCTCTTGAAAGCAGAACGGTTATTCACTTAAAATTAGTTTGCAACAAAATTGATGAGACCATAGCAATTGCCTTGAAACCTTTTGACATATCTATTCAACAATTTAATGTGTTACGAATTTTAAGAGGACAACATGCTAAACCTGCAAACTTGTCTACTTTAAATGAACGTATGGTGACCAAAATGAGTAATACAACTCGCTTGGTAGACAAATTGTTGTTAAAAGGATATGTAGATAGAATAACCTGTAAAAGCAATAGAAGAAAAGTTGAAATAAGTATTACCGAAAAAGGTGCTAGTGTATTAAAGGAGATGGATGTTGCCGTAAAGCGAGCAGAAAAATCCATAGTAAAGAATATTACTGTTGAGGAATTGAATGAACTGAATTATTTATTAAATAAGTTTTAAGCTAATTATGAGCAATTATACTGAGAATTTAAATTGGCGTTATGCCGTAAAAAAATTTAATCCCGATAAAAAAGTCACGGAAAAAGATTTAACAAAACTGTTGGAAGCAACACAGTTAAGTGCATCTTCTTATGGTTTGCAACCGTATCAAATTTTTGTAATTTCAGACAGGGAAACTAGGGAAAAACTATTACCCGCTACCTGGGGTCAAAAACAGGTAGTAGATGCTTCTCATTTAATAGTTTTTGCAAATAAAACCTCCTTTGGAGAGGAGCTGGTAGATGACTATTTAAGTAATGTTGCAATAACAAGAGGGTTGTCTTTAGAGGATTTGAAAGGGTATGGGGATTTTATGAAATCCAAATTAATTGGTTTATCCGATGAAGACAAAGCCCAATGGACCGTAAAGCAAGTGTATCTTGCTTTCGGAAATTTCCTTTCTGCCGCCGCAGATTTGAAAATAGATACCTGTCCAATGGAGGGTTTTGAATCTGAAGAATACAATAAAATTTTAGGATTGAAAGAAAAGGACCTTAACGCAGCGGTTATTGCCGCAGTAGGATATCGTTCCCAACAAGATAAGACTCAAAACTATCCTAAAGTAAGAAAAACAAAATCTGAACTATTCACGCATATCTAAAGGAAGATTAACTTCAAACAAAAACAATTAATAACATTAAACTCTAGAAAAATGAAAAAAAACGTATTAAGTCTTGTATTGGCCGTTGTAGTAAGTACTATTGCAACTGCAACAACTCCTGTTGATGGAGAAAAGAAACCTGTAAAAGCCACAGAAAGTAAAGTTACTTGGAAGGCTTATAAAGTGACAGGGTCTCACTATGGCACTATTGCTTTAAAAGAAGGTGCGCTCGAATTTGATGGCGATAAATTAACAGGCGGTGAATTTATCGTAGATATGACCACTATTAACACTCAAGATTTAGAAGGAGATTCAAAAGGAAAACTAGACGGTCACCTAAACTCTGATGATTTTTTTAGTGTCGCAACCCACAAAACATCAAAATTGATTTTTACCGATGTAAAGTCAACAGGTAAAAATTCTTATAAAGTAACTGGTGACCTCACTATCAAAGGCATCACTAAGCCAGTAACATTTGATGTTTCTGTATATGGCAGCAAAGCAACAGCAACAGTAAAAGTTGATCGTACTAACTACGATGTTAAATACGGCTCCGGCAGCTTCTTTGATAATCTTGGAGACAAAGCTATTTATGATGAGTTTGACCTTGTAGTTGATTTAGAATTCTAATTAAATTTTAAAAAATCTTATTCAAAAACCTTATCTCAATTTCACAAGAGATAGGGTTTTTGTTTTTTTAATATCTTCTTGTTTGCATTTCTAAAAATGATTTCTATCTTTGATTTCATAATGAATAGAAAAAAAGCAAATCTATGGTGGTGGAATATCTTACGACGAACCTCGTGAGTTAAGCACTATTGTAGTTAAATCATACAAAGGCTTGTCATCACGACAAGCCTTTTTCATTTGAAAATCAATTTGAAGATGAAGTATCAATTAACATCCAACTATAAAAAAATTCTTGCAGATACCATTACCCCTGTAAGTGTTTATCTTAAAATCAGGGATAGGTTTCCCAATAGTATTCTTTTGGAAAGCAGTGATTACCATGCTAATGACAATAGTTTTTCCTATATCTGTTGTAATCCCATAGCCTTCTTAAAAGTGGAGAACAATAAAATAACACAGCAGTTTCCGGACGGAACGCTTACAGAAACTCCTATCATTGAAAGCACTGATGTAATTGGTACAATACACGATTTTAGTCAGCAATTTTCTTCAGAAGAGAAGGATTTCAAATTTATTAACAACGGCTTGTTTGGATATATGGCCTATGACGCTGTAAAATATTTTGAAACTATTCAAATCAACAAAAAAGAAGGAGCCATACAAATTCCCGATGTTTACTATGCGGTTTATCAAAATATTATAGCTATCAATCATTTTAAAAATGAGGCTTACATTTTTGCTCATTGCTATCAAAAAGAAAGTAATATCCCGGAAATAGAACACTTACTTAGTGTTAAAAATTTCGCCTCCTATAACTTTTCAAAAGAAGGTTATCCTGCTTCAAATTTAGAAGATGCTGAATTTAGAGCACATGTGGAATTGGCTAAAAAACATTGTCAGAGGGGTGATGTTTTCCAATTGGTTCTTTCGCGTAAATTTTCTCAAAATTTTAAAGGTGATGAATTTAATGTTTATAGAGCTTTGCGTTCTGTAAATCCATCTCCCTATCTCTTCTACTTTGATTATGGTGATTTTAAAATTTTTGGAAGCTCCCCAGAGGCGCAATTGATTGTTAAAAATGGAAAAGCTGAAATTCATCCTATTGCAGGCACTTTCAAAAGAACAGGCAATGATGAACAAGACGCTAAATTGGCAAAAAAGCTCACTGAAGATGACAAAGAAAATAGCGAACATGTTATGCTTGTTGATTTAGCAAGGAATGATTTAAGCAGGAACGGTAACTTAGTCAATGTAGAAAACTACAAAGAAGTGCAATTCTTTTCTCATGTAATTCACTTAGTTTCCAAAGTTACAGGACAAAAGAAGAATGATATCCCTACTATGAAAGTCGTGGCTGATACCTTTCCTGCGGGTACTTTGAGTGGCGCTCCAAAACACATGGCGATGCAGCTCATTGAAAAGTATGAAAAAACAAGTAGAGGGTACTATGGTGGTGCCATTGGGTTTATGGATTTTAAAGGAAACTTTAATCACGCCATAATGATTCGTACTTTTTTAAGCAAAAATCACCAGTTACACTATCAGGCCGGTGCAGGATTAGTTGCAGCTTCTGATCCCGAACAGGAATTACAAGAAACCTACAATAAGTTAGGGGCGTTAACAAAAGCATTAGAACTCGCAGAAACCATTTAAGCCCTTTCGATCTGAAAAGGGAACTTAACGATGATGAAAAACGAAATGAAGATTAAAGAGGCTCAAAGCACAAAACTAAGCGTACTACGCTCCGGAGAAGCCGGAAAAACAGCTGTCCTTGTCATAGATAATTATGACAGTTTTACCTACAACCTAGTTCACTATTTAGAGGATTTGGACTGCGAAGTTACCGTAAAAAGAAATGATCGGTTAACATTGGAAGAGGTTAGTGCTTATAATAAAATAGTGCTTTCCCCCGGACCGGGGATTCCAGATGAGGCGGGTTTACTCAAGGAAATTATAAAAACCTATGCCCCTACCAAAAGTATTTTTGGCGTGTGTTTAGGACAACAGGCCATTGCTGAAGTATTTGGCGGTTCATTAATAAATTTACAAGAAGTGTATCATGGTATCGCAACTAAAATAAAGATTATAAAAGATGATATTTTATTTCATGAAATTCCAAATGAAATCGAAGTAGGTAGGTACCATTCTTGGGTAGTGAACCCAAATTTACCTGATGTTTTAGAAGCCACTTCCCTAGATTCTAATGGACAGGTTATGTCTTTACGACATAAAACGTTTGATGTTTGTGCTGTACAATTTCATCCCGAATCTGTGTTAACTCCATTTGGAAAGCAAATTTTAAAAAATTGGGTACAGACACATTCTTTGAATTTTAATAAGACAACCTAAATTTTATAAAATTATAGTTTGTCGTTTAAGTAAAAATCAGTAAACCAATACTTTAAACATGAGGGCCATATGCTTCTCAATGGGAGCTCAGGTTAGAATTATGAAAGAAACACTAAACAGATTGATAAACCATGATTTTCTCTCTAAAGAAGATGCGAAACAAATTTTAGTTAATATTGCAAAGGGAGAGTATAATCCAAGCCAAATTGCTGCTTTTTTAACGGTATACATGATGCGTAGCATCACTATTGAAGAATTAGAAGGTTTTAGAGATGCCTTGTTAGAACTTTGTTTGGCTGTAAATCTCTCAGACTACAATCCAATAGATCTCTGTGGTACCGGGGGCGATGGAAAAGACACCTTTAATATTTCTACAGTGGCTTCTTTTATAGTGGCCGGAGCTGGTGTAAAGGTCGCAAAACATGGTAATTACGGAGTGTCTTCGAAATGTGGTAGCAGTAATGTAATGGAATTTTTAGGTATTAAATTTAGCAGCGACGCTAATTTCCTCGAACGCTCCATTGATCAAGCCGGGATATGCGTTTTACATGCTCCCTTGTTTCATCCTGCTATGAAAAATGTAGCTCCCATACGCCGTGAATTGGGAGTTAAAACATTTTTTAATATGTTGGGACCCATGGTTAATCCTGCATTTCCGAAAAATCAAATGGTTGGAGTATTTAATTTGGAATTGGCAAGAATGTACGGCTATTTGTACCAAAACACCAATATAAAATTTACCATTCTACATGGCTTGGATGGTTATGATGAAATATCCCTGACAGGAAGTACCAAAGCTATTACAAACACAACTGAAAGGATATTAAGTCCTGACGATTTTGGAGTAAGCCTTGTCTCCCATTCTGATTTAGTTGGTGGAGAAGATATTCAAGATTCTGCACAAATTTTCATCAATATATTACAAGGAAAAGGCACTGAAGCACAAAACAACGTGGTATGCGCTAATGCGGGTATGGCTATTTCAACTGTAAAAGGCATTGAGCCATTAGCAGGATTTGAACAGGCTATGGAATCCCTCTTTAGCGGAAAAGGGTTGGCAACTTTAAAAAAGCTGCAGGCCTTAAGCGCTTAAAAATAGCCAACTTTGAGCTTTAAAATTAATGATTCAATTTTAAAATGAATATTTTAGATAAAATAGTAAGAGATAAAAAAAAGGAGGTTGCACTGAAAAAATCAATTATTCCCATATCCCAATTGGAGCAATCAGTTTTATTTTCTAGGAATACGTTTTCTTTGGCTACTGCTTTGCGAAATAGATCTAGTGGAATCATAGCAGAGCATAAACGTAGATCCCCCTCCAAATCAGAAATCAATCAACACCTTAATGTACAGGATGTGGCCAGAGGATATGAGCAGGCTGGTGTTTGCGGGATGTCAGTATTAACGGATGCAAAATATTTTGGAGGTTCTTTGGATGATTTGTTGTTGGCCAGAGCGGCTACTCATTTTCCCTTATTGCGAAAAGAATTTATCATTGATGCCTATCAAATTATTGAAGCTAAAGCTTACGGGGCAGATGTAATTTTATTGATTGCAGCCATTTTGACCAAAGCGGAAATCAAAGTTTTTTCAGAGTTAGCCAAAAGCCTGCATCTAGAGGTGTTGTTAGAAGTGCATGATGAAGAGGAACTAAATAAATCCCTTATGCCCAGTCTGGATATGCTAGGTGTAAACAATAGAAATTTAAAAACTTTCGAGGTAAGTTTGGAAACCAGTAAAGCCTTATCCTCCCTAATTCCCAATAATTTTGTAAAAGTATCGGAAAGTGGCATTAGCTCTGTTGAGGCCATTCAAGAATTGACTCAATATAATTTTCAAGGATTTCTTATAGGTGAAAATTTCATGAAAACTAGTAATCCTGGAGAAAGTGCCTATGAATTCATCAAAAAATTAAATCCATGAATCTCAAAGTCTGCGGCATGAAATATCCTGATAACATTAGCGAAGTGGCAGCGCTTCAACCTAATTATTTGGGGTTTATTTTCTGGAAATCTTCTAAACGTTATTTCGATGGTATTATTCCAAATTTGTCGGATAAAATAAAAAAAGTCGGTGTTTTCGTTGATGCCACATTGGAGGAAGTCAATGAAAAAGTTCAGCAGTTTCATCTTCAAGCTGTTCAATTACACGGTGCCGAAAGTCCTTCTTATTGTCAACAACTAAAGCAAACCAATGTAGAAATTATAAAGGTATTATCCGTTGGAGTTGATTTTGAATTCAGCCAATTAGAACCCTACGAACAGGTCTGCGATTTTTACCTATTTGATACCAAAGGAAAACTCCCGGGTGGAAATGGATATGCCTTTGAATGGAAGTTATTGGAAAATTACCCATCGACCAAACCTTACTTTTTAAGTGGAGGAATCGGCTTAGAAGATGTAGATTCCCTCAAAGAATTTTTTACCAAGCCGGAATCCAAATATTGTTATGCTATAGACGTGAACAGCAAATTTGAATTGGAACCTGGTCTGAAAGATGTATCAAAATTAAAAGA
>CAYTDS010000052.1:0-3373 GCA_964436555.1 uncultured Flavobacteriaceae bacterium
CCAAATTTTACACCTGTATAAATCCTCCAAAAACGATAATCATCCGGTGTAGAATTTCGCCATCTAAATTCCAATGGGATTTCTATAACATGATTTTCAATTTTACTCCGTTTATAATCTATATCGGAACCCAATGCGCTATACAACAATCCATTGTCCGATTCACGAACTACAAGATTAGTGTAATAGGAGTACAATGCATAGCCTAAACCAATACCCAAGGCAACATTTCTTCTTTGGTTCAATGGAATATCTCTAATATAGCCTCCCTGTAATCCATATGAAAGATTTCTTTGCGTAATACCGGTAGGTTTATTGAGGAATAAATTATAGGTAATTCCCAGATAAAACTGATCTTCTAAATATAGGGAATCAGTTCTCTGTAAAGTATCCAATTCCTGAGCTGAGCTAGCTCTTAAAACAAGACAAAAAAATATAAGAAATAGCCTTTTCATCTGTTAGTTGCAGTACCATTTAGCAGCTTATCCAAGGCCAAGGTTTCCGAGTCGGGCGTAATACTCATATCATATTTAGATTAGCTTCAAACTTTCTATTGAAACAGTCAATATAGGTATAAAGGTAGAATAATTGTAGTTATATATACAAAAACGCTTCAAATTAGGAAATTTGAAGCGTTTAAGAAGTTTGAAATTTCTATTAACTACTGTAAGTTTCTAAAGGCATCACCCTCATAAGTGGTGTAATTTACCTTAAGTGCATTAACCTTTCTTAACTCTAACTTAATATCAGATATAATACCCATATTGGCATTCTTATCTACTTTTAGTGCAGTGGTCAAAACATTCTGTAACTCCTGAGGTTTCTTTGCTCGTTCCGCAAGAATGTACGACCCAATCTCTGAAGCATTTGCAAATTTATCGTTTAGCTGAATTTTAGATTCTGTGCCAAACACTTTCTCATATTCTCTGGTAGGTTTACCCACATAAATGTAAATGACCCTGTCTTTTTTCTCCAATTTCTTTATTTCAGTGGCATTGGGTAAAACATTTTCTACCTTTAAACTACTATCCTTCATAACGGTCACCGTCATAAAGAAAAACAAGAGCATAAACACAATATCAGGTAAAGATGCGGTATTTACTGCCGGAAGAGCTGCGTCTTTTTTCTTATTAAATTTTGACATAGGGTTACGTTTTTAGCTTCTTTTTATTTTGTGGATACAGATGTTTCTGCTTCAGATAATTTTTGAGGAAACAAGTTTTGAATATTCAACACCTTTTCCTTTAACTCTTCTCTGATATTTGCAGGTGTTTCCGGGTTGATATATTCCGCTTCCATCTCAGTAAAATTACGCTTGTAAAGGCGCTGTGCCTCTCGGTTTCTCAAATCATTGTAGGCACCAACAAGCTCGTTTTGAACAGTTATATAGGTAGAATACTTTGTCTCACGATCGTTCTTTAGAGAAATAATAGCCTTTTCTGGATTGTCAGAAGAACTTGCATCCCGCTTCCCTTTACAGTAATTACAGTATTCCGGCGTTCCGGCAGGCGCACCACCGTTATCCAAAAATTCAGTAGCCTTTTTACGTAAATCTTTTAGATTTGTAAGCTCTCCTTCTACCAAAAGCTGACCGCTTTTGTTGATATTTACTGTAAAAATATTCTTTTCTCTTATAATAACTTCTGTGTCATCCGGTGGCTCTATTGGTGGCAACATTCTATCTAAACCTGCATCTGTTTCAATAGTGGTGGTCACTAAGAAAAAAATTAGCAGTAAAAATGCGATGTCTGCCATAGAACCTGCATTTACCTCCGGTGGCGCTCCTCTTCTTGGCATAATATTTTTATTTATTTATTAAATATTCCTTTAATTCCGGGCCATAGCATTAAAGCTACTGCCGTAATGGTTAAAATGAAAAATACATTTAACCCCATCCCAATAGTTTTAACTGTTCCTTCCGTAGTTGGTATCCCTCTCCTAGCCATTTCTGCTAAATCTACATCGGTACCACTAGCCAATCCGTAAGAAATAGCCACTACTAACAACAAACCTCCCAGAACAAACAAGGCTTTCTTAACGCTTGCAGGAGTAGAAAACAAGTTCTTTAGCGAATAAAAAACGCTAAAAAAGATGGCGATACCCAATAATAGGTAGGTTACCAAGAACATTAAACTAATTGAGGTACTTTGAGCCGCTTCTGCGGGCGGAACCTCCGCTGCTGGAAGAAGAAACCACAATATGGCCCCAACCGCACCAAGTAGCACGAGAACTATTTTTACTATCTTATGCATATTATATTTTTTTATATTTAGTGCAACTTATTTCTTGTGATCTACCAACAAATCAATTAAAGTAATTGAAGAATCTTCCATATCATTTACTATACTGTCAATTTTAGCAATAATATAGTTGTAGAAAATTTGAAGAATAATTGCGGTTATTAGACCAAAAACCGTTGTTAACAAGGCCACCTGAATATCACCAGCAATAAGCGATGCACTTAAATTTCCAACTGCACTAATTTTTTGGAAAGCCTGAATCATACCAATTACCGTACCCATAAATCCAAGCATGGGAGCAACCGCTATAAATAATGATAACCAAGAAACGTTTTTCTCTAACTGACCCATTTGCACACCTCCGTAGGCAACTACTGCCTTTTCAGCAGATTCAATTCCCTCTCCAGCTCTATCTAAACCTTGATAGAAAATAGAAGCAACAGGACCTTTAGTGTTTCTGCAAACTTCTTTTGCAGCTTCAACACCACCTGAAGCCAAAGCATCTTCCACTTGTTGCTTTAGTTTTGTTGTATTGGTGCTTGCAAGATTTAAATAAATAATTCTTTCAATGGCTACTGCCAAACCTAAAATTAAACATAAAAGAACAATACCCATAAATCCGGCACCCCCTTGAATAAACTGCTCTTTTAATACTTGAGTAAAACCCTTAGACGCTTCTGCAGGAGCCTCATCTTGGAAAATTACCGCCGTTGTGGCAAGATTTGAAACCATCGTGGCCGTTTTTGCCATCGCATTTACCGCATTTGTACCTAGGACAAATAACCCGGCAACAGCCAGGGTAGAGAATAATCTTTTCATTTTTTTCAAACTTAAAATTAGTTAGTTAATAGGTTAAAGATAAAAAAAAATTGCAATAAAAAAATTAAAACTTAACAGCAGAGAGGAAGGGATTCGAACCCTCGATACACTTGTGGTGTATACACACTTTCCAGGCGTGCGCCTTCGACCACTCGGCCACCTCTCTCTTCGAACGTTTTAGGGAGCCCAAATAACAAAAAAAAAATTAGTTAAAGAAATTAAACAAGTTAATTTTCTTTAACTTCTCCTCTCAGGGAAGTTTCAAAAAGGGTTTTAAACAATTTATCCGATACATTATTCCCCAAAAGATACAT
>CAYTDS010000052.1:3473-7011 GCA_964436555.1 uncultured Flavobacteriaceae bacterium
GGCGATTTGGTATGAAAAGATTCTCCTGATGTACTTTTAAGTGTACTCCGGACTCTGCTAAAGGAGGATAATTTAAAGAGGCAAAAGCTTGAAAATGTTCCGCATTTATTTTTGTAGTTCTATTGGCTCTGTACAATTTGTATTCAAAATACAACCCTACCTCTTGTATCATTGGTTTGTTATTTTGTCTTAGCGCGGCAATCTGAATGGATGTTATAAGGTTCTCTTTGGCATCTGTCCTGAGGTCACCTATAGGTAATTGAGACCCGGTAAAAATGACAGGCTTTGCTAAATTTTCCAACATATAGCTAATAGCAGATGCCGTATAGCTCATGGTATCACTACCGTGTAAAACTACAAAACCATCATAACTATCATAATTTACCTCAATAATCTCTGTAATAGCTACCCAATGTTCAATATTCATATTGGAGGAATCTATTGGATTATCAAAGGAAAAACTGTCAATTGTACAATCGAGCTGAGCAAGTTCCGGAATGTTCTTTAGTAATTTCTTGAAATTGAAAGGCTTTAAAACCCCTGACGAATAGTCTTTTACCATTCCAATGGTTCCTCCAGTGTAAATGAGTAATATTTTTGTTCTTCCTTCCATTTATAAGTATTTAAACACCAAAAACGTCTTTGGAATTTTGGGTGGTGATAGAAGCTATTTCCGACGAGCTGTATCCATAAATTGAAGATAGCTTTTCCAAAATATAAACTAAATAAGCGCTTTCGTTTCGCTTGCCTCTAAAAGGAACGGGGGCCAGATAGGGCGAATCTGTTTCCATAACCAAATGTGCTAAGTCAATTTGTTTCAAAAAGGAATCTAGCTTAGAATTCTTATAGGTTACCACCCCTCCAATTCCCAATTTCATGTTATACGATATTGCCATTTTTGCTTGCTCCAGATTGCCGGTAAAACAATGGAAAATTCCCCGAAGATTTTCCCCTTTTTCAGTTTCCAAAATCTGGAATATTTCATCGAAAGATTCTCTACTATGTATAACTATTGGTAGTTTGTACTTCTTGGCAAGCCCTATTTGTTCCCTGAATACCTCTTGCTGCTCCTTTAAAAAGGTTCTATCCCAATATAAGTCGATTCCTATTTCACCAATAGCATAAAATTTTTCTTTAGTAAGCATTCGTTTTACATGGTCCAGTTCCTCCCTAAAGTTTTCCTTTACATGAGTAGGATGCAGTCCCGTCATTAAAAAGACCTTATCAGGATAGGCATTTCTTAAAGAAAACATGGCATTGGTATATGTAGAATCAATTGCAGGCACAAAAAAGCGTTCTACTCCAAATGCAATAGCTCTTTTAATTGCTTCCTCCCTATCCTCATCAAATGATTCACTATAGAAATGGGTGTGCGTATCGGTAAGTATCATACAACAAAAATAGCTTTATCTTTATCAAAAAAACAGATGGCAAGCCTGAAAAAATTCTTAATTCAAGAAAAATATAAAAGAATTCCTTTGGTATTTACGGCTACCAATCATTTTGAGATTACAGCAAAAATTAATGGTATCAGGGGTCGTTTTATTTTGGATACCGGAGCCTCAAATACCTGTATTGGGATAGATAGAATTGAATTTTTTAATTTGATTTCAAAGGTTTCTACCATAAAAGCAGCTGGTGCAGGTGCCATCAATATGGAAACACAAATTTCTACCAAGAATAAAATTGAAATAGGCGCCTGGAAACAACGTAAATTAAAAATTGTTCTTTTTGATTTGCAGCACATAAATGAAGCACTCACAAATCATGAAGCGCTTCCTGTAGATGGTATCATAGGAGCTGATGTTTTAAAAAAAGGAAAAGCAATTATAGACTACAATAAGAGCTGTGTCTACTTAAAATAAAACAATGCCCATACAGGATAAATCGAAATGGGCACTTTATTAACTGAAGGATCTAAAGAGAAATTACAGCTCTAATGCTTTTTTAACATCCGAATCCATCAATAATTCGGACGGATTCTCCAAGGCTTCCTTCACTGCCACCAAGAAACCAACAGATTCTTTTCCATCTATTATTCTATGATCGTAAGACAAAGCTACATACATAATTGGTGCAATGGCTATAGCTCCATTTTTAACCACTGGGCGCTCAACAATATTATGCATTCCCAGAATAGCACTTTGCGGGGGATTAATAATTGGGGTTGATAGCATAGATCCAAAAACACCTCCATTGGTAATTGTAAAAGTACCACCCGTCATTTCATCTACCGTTATTTCACCCTCTCGAGCTCGTAATGCCAAACGTTTTACCTCTGCTTCAATTCCTCTAAAAGAAAGATTTTCTGCATTCCGAACTACAGGAACCATTAATCCCTTAGGTCCTGAAACAGCTATACTTATATCACAGAAATCATAGGATATCATCTCTTTATCATCTATCATGGAATTTACCGCAGGATAAAGTTGTAATGCTCTAATAACTGCCTTTGTAAAAAAGGACATAAAACCTAATCCAACTCCATGCTTTGCAACAAACGCATCTTTATGTTGCTTACGTAACTCAAAAATAGCCGACATATCTACCTCATTAAAGGTTGTAAGCATGGCGGTTTCATTCTTCGCAGATACCAAACGTTCTGCTACTTTACGTCTTAACATAGACAATTTGGAGCGGGTCTCTCCACGAGTTCCCCCTGTAGGTGTACCTAGGGATGGAACTGACCTTACAGCATCTTCCTTTGTAATTCTGCCATCACGACCGGAACCTTGTACCGATGATGCACTTATTCCTTTTTCTTCCAGTATTTTTTTAGCAGCGGGAGAAGGTGTTCCAGACGCGTACGTTTCTTTAACATTCGGAGTCTTGACCACTTTCTCTTCTTTCTTCTCTGCTACTTGTTGCTCCTTAACAGCGGTTTCAACTTTCTTCTCTGCTACGGGTTCTCCTTTAGCAGCATCCGGTTTGGCAGCGTCGGTATCTATTAAACAGACCACCTCACCAACGGCTACAGCATCTCCAACCGCGGCTTTTAGAGTAATAATTCCGCTTTCTTCTGCCGGAAGTTCTAAGGTTGCCTTATCGGAGTCTACTTCAGCAATTGGTTGGTCCTTTTCTACATAATCCCCATCTTTAACTAACCATTCGGCTATTTCTACCTCGGTAATGGATTCCCCCGGAGAGGGAACTTTCATTTCTAATATCATGGTCTTCTATTTTATAAATTGCTAGTTTTTTCTTTAATTCACATTTCTCACCAAATCACCTTTTACGGGCATATAGTCTTCCTTTTGCTCACCATTAACCATAATCCGTTGAAAATACATTCTTGCACCTGTGGATTGCTCCATTTCTATTGCATTCTGAAGGCTAAGATGTAGGTGTGGTTCAGTTGAATTTCCAGAATTTCCACACTTTCCTAAAACCGTTCCCTGAACAATATCTTGGCCCTCTTCAACTACTATTGAGTTGTCCATAAGATGGGCAAACAAAATGAATTCATTGTTCAATGTTTCCAAAACTACTGTATTCCCCGTTAATTGAGCCGGATTTGTTTCTCCGGGAATATTGTCCT
>CAYTDS010000052.1:7111-12155 GCA_964436555.1 uncultured Flavobacteriaceae bacterium
CCCTTTGAAAATTTGTTCTGTAAATGTGTGCTCCACGCCGTAACTCTAAAAAACGCATGTCGGTAATATCCCCCATTTTACCTTTTACCTCTTTTGTAAAAAAATCAATAGTCCTTTGACGTGGCAATGCCTTTTTCATATCCCCATCAAAAAGATTAAAAATACCTACATAGTCACTTCCATTGTACAACGCCATAAACTGTGAAGCCGCATATGTATAACTCCCCTGTTCTCCCTGAGAAAGAGCAAAAAAATGGTTAAGCAAGACAAATGCGCAAAAGATTTTTTTCACTTTTTTGATGTTTTTATCTTTTTGGTCTTACCATATTATCTTTTGTCTTATCAAAAACATAGTCTATTATTTGCTGATGTCTGCGTTTAGCGCGCACTGAGCTTCCCGCTGCAGGAGAAGCATAAAAGCGTCCTGAGGCTACTCTTAACTTATTCACTTCATTAAAATGCATTAATAAATGACTCCATGCTCCCATATTTCTAGGCTCTTCCTGCGCCCAAACTATGTCATCTGCATTCTTATATTTTTTAATAATAGCACTCATCTGCTCCGATGGCAAAGGGAATAACTGTTCCACCCTCACTAAGGCAACATCCTCCCGTTTGTTCTCTTCTTTTACCGCTAGTAAATCATAGTAGAATTTACCGGTACAAAATACCAAACTTTTAATTTTCTTAAGATCTGCCATAGTATCATCTATAACCTCCTTGAAACCACCGGATGTGAAATCCTCAACTTTAGAAACAGCCTTTGGATGTCTTAACAAGCTCTTGGGAGTAAACACAATTAAAGGTTTTCTAAATCTGGCTTTCATTTGCCTGCGAAGCAGATGGAAAAGATTTGCCGGAGTTGTACAGTCGGCAACATACATATTATCATTGGCGCAAAGCTGAAGATAACGTTCCATTCTAGCCGAGGAGTGCTCCGCCCCTTGACCCTCATATCCATGTGGTAAAAATAGAACTAGTCCATTTTGCAGTTTCCATTTATCTTCCGCCGCAGAAATATACTGATCTATCATTATCTGGGCGCCATTACTGAAATCTCCAAACTGAGCCTCCCAAATGGTCAACGTATTTGGGCTTGCCATGGCATAACCATAATCGAACCCTACAACCCCATATTCTGAAAGCAACGAGTTATAGATTTGGAACTTGGCCTGTTTTGTAGAAAGCATGTTTAATTGTACTACCTCCTCTTCACTATCTTCAACCTTAATTACGGCATGACGGTGTGAGAAAGTTCCCCGCTCCACATCCTGTCCTGATATCCGGACACCATAGCCTTCTTCCAACAAAGTTCCGTAAGCCAAAAGCTCTCCCATAGCCCAATCCAGATTGTCAGTTTCAAAGAACATCCTTTTTCGATCTTCAACCAATTTTTCAACCTTTTTTATAAACTTTTTGTCTGAAGGTAATTCTGTAATTACTTTGGCTATATCATTTAGTTTATTTAGATCAAAAGTAGTGTCTAAAGGGCGCATCATTTCTTCTACCTGTACAGATTCAAATCCACTCCATTCATCCGCCATGAAAGGGGTTATTACGGTTTTATCTACTTTTCTAGAGTCTACCAGTTCTTCCTCTAATGTTGCTTTATATTGATCTTCAAGGTCTTTGACAAAATTTTCATCAATTATCCCTTCAGCAATTAACTTCTCGGCATAAATGTCTCTCGGATTCTTATGCTTTGCAATTACCTTATATAATTTGGGCTGGGTAAAACGGGGTTCATCGCCCTCATTGTGACCGTATTTACGATATCCCAATAAGTCTAAGAAAACATCCCTCTTAAACCGCATTCTATATTCCAGCGCAAAGGTTGCAGCATGTACTACCGCCTCAACATCATCGGAGTTTACGTGCAATACAGGACTTAACGTTACCTTGCCTACATCTGTGCAATAGGTAGAAGTTCTGGCATCCAAATAATTAGTTGTAAAACCAATTTGATTGTTTACCACTATGTGTATGGTGCCATTGGTTTTGTATCCGTCCAGATTTGCCATTTGAATAATTTCATATACCAATCCCTGACCGGCAATTGCAGCATCGCCATGTACAACAATAGGTAATACTTTTGAAAAATCATCCGGATAATGCGTTTCTTGTTTTGCTCTTGTAATTCCCTGTACAACAGCACCCACAGTTTCTAAATGCGAAGGATTAGGGGCAATATTCATGGTAATTTTGTTGCCGTTTTTAAACAAACGATCAGAGGTCCATCCCAAATGATATTTAACGTCACCATCAAAAACTTCAAGATCGTAGTCTTTTCCGTCAAATTCACTAAAAATGTCTTTTGCTGCTTTTCCGAAAATATTGGTTAGCACATTCAAGCGTCCACGGTGTGCCATTCCCATTACAAATTGCTTAACCCCGAGATCCACGGCACGTTCCACAATTGCATCCAACGCTGGAATCAACGATTCATTTCCTTCTAATGAAAATCGTTTTTGTCCAACATACTTAGTATGCAAAAATGTTTCAAATGTCACCGCCTGGTTAAGTTTTTGTAAAATATGTTTTTTTCTATCTACAGAAAAATCAGGGTGATTGTCATTAACATTTAACCAATTCTGTATCCATTCAATACGTTCCGGACTTCTGATATACATGTACTCTACACCAATAGCATCGCAATAAATACTAGTGAGGTGTTTAATAATTTCTCGTAGCGTTCTCGGTCCTATGCCCAGTATTTCACCGGCTGTAAAAACAGTATTTAAATCACTTTGTTCCAATCCAAAATTCTCAATATCCGGAGTGGGATAATATTGCCTTCTATCCCTGACGGGATTTGTCTTTGTAAAAAGATGGCCTCTGCTCCTGTATCCATCTATGAGTTTTACAACCTGAAATTCTTTTTGTAATGCTTTTGGAATTTCTCTTTGGATATCACTAGCTGCCGTTTCCCTATCTTTGTTTACTGGAATATCACTTTCATCTAGTACTGTTTCTAACCCAAAATCAAAACCCTGGAAAAAAGCACGCCAACTTGGCTCAATACTATCCGGGTTTATTAAATACTTGTCATATAATTCTGCAAAAAAAGAGGTGTGTGCAGTGTTTAAGAAGGAATATTTATCCATGGATGATGTGACTAACTTTAAAACAAAATTTCGTCAAAAATACGACATTTAACACTTCTAAGCTTATCTTAGAGCGGATTATTGAAAAAATTAACGGTTCAAATACAAATTAATTAACTATGCTGGTTCGAAAGCTTTTTCTTGTGTTTTGTTTTTTATTTATAGTTCATGGTTTGTTTAGCCAAACGACTTACTCTCAAGGTGATTTTTGGAGTAGAGTGCGTTATGGAGGTGGACTTGGACTTGGTTTTGGGAACGGAATTTTTAATGCCTCCATTACTCCTAGTGCTATTTATCAAGTGAATAATGAATTTGCTGTTGGCACCAGCCTTAATTTTAGCTATGCCGAGTTTCAGGAAGCGCGTTTTATAGCTTATGGGGGAAGTTTATTAACTTTATATAGTCCAATTCATTTTTTGCAACTTTCAGCGGAATTAGAACAACTACGGGTTAACAGGACACAGGAAATAACTGGCGGTACTAGTGAAGATAATTATTGGTCTCCAGCACTATTTTTAGGTGCCGGATATAGTACTAGAAATGTAACTTTTGGTCTCAGGTATGACGTTCTTTACAATGAAAACAAAAGTATTTATGCCAGTGCATTGCTTCCCTTTGTAAGGGTATATTTTTAGATTTTTCTTATTTATAGAAGATTAGATTTACACCACTGGGTTATCTAATTTGCAAAATATATCTAATGTGAGAATCACTTAACTCTTGTTGTATTGTGCCCTCCACCAAACCTTTTGCCATCCTCTTTTGAGGATAAGAAACGACACCTGCCCTGCTATTTCGACTGCATCTGTAGCCTGGATTTTTTTAACCTCTTTTTCCGGAACGTCTACGATGTAAAGCAAATTGAGGTAGTCTGAAAACCGTTCCATGATTAAGTAATAAACTTTTTCGTGCAGGGTAGATTTCAGGTTGGCGGGTGTAATGGTTTCCTGCATTGCAGTGGGACTCAAATCTATGTGAATATTGGCTAAAACAAAATCCTTCCCTAGCTGATCTACCAGCTTTTCATAGAGCTTTTCGTGTATTGCGTTTTGCAACAACTGATTGCTGTCTGTAAACTTTACCACCATGCTCTATGTACGTTTGTTACGTTCAAATGGTTTATAAGAGAAGGTATTTTATAGAATTTTGGGACTACCTCATAGAGCAAATAAATACGCTGTGACTATTTATTCGTTTTTGAATACTTTACCATCTTTCATCACAAATACTACCTTTTCTAAGGTAGATACATTCTCTAAGGGATTAGTATTCACAGCAACAATATCAGCCAAAAAACCTTCTTTTATTTGTCCTAATTCATTAGACATCCCTAAAAGAAATGCATTTGTGACTGTAGCAGCCTTTAGCGATTCATTGACTGGAATTCCTGCTTCCAACAAATACCCAAATTCAATGGCATTTAACCCATGAGGGAAGACGCCGGCATCCGTGCCAAAACCCATAAGTACTCCCTTTTTGTACGCTTTTCCAATGGTTGCCTTATGTTTGGGACCTATCTCTAGGGCTTTTGTTGCCACAACCTCAGGAAAGAAACCTGGCACTTTTGCCTTCTCTGCCACCTGTATACCGGCACTAATAGTAGGCACCAAATAACATTTGTTCTTTATCATCAGATCCATTGTTTCCTCACTCATTAGGGTGCCATGTTCAATAGTATTTACACCACCTAAAACAGCAAGTTTCATGCCCTCATCACCATGAGCATGAGCTGCAACAGAAAAACCATAGTCCTTAGCAGTACTGGTTATCGCTTTTATTTCTTCAAGTGTAAATTGCGGATTCTGTCCACTTTTTGCAACACTCAAAACACCCCCGGTAGCAGTTATTTTGATACCATCTGAACCCTCCTTATAGCGTTGACGAACAGCTTTCCTTGCATCCTCTGGAGAATTTATTACACCTTCTTTAGGTCCCGGATC
>CAYTDS010000053.1:0-2101 GCA_964436555.1 uncultured Flavobacteriaceae bacterium
TGTAACAAAATTTACTTTTAGAGCACCAATATCAATGAAAATAACCAATACGCCATGTTCAAACACTTTATCACTTTACAATGGAAGTCGTTTTTTAGATCGGCTGCTTTTAGCAAAAGTCTGGGAATAAAGATTTTTATGATCTTAATGGGGCTGTATCTTTTGGCCTCTTTAACGGCTCTTAGTGGCAGTCTATATTTTATTCTACGCGAATTGGTTCCGAACCAGGGACCCATGTGGGTGGTATCTCAGTATGTGCTTTACTGGTTGCTGGTGGAGCTTTTCTTTAGGTATTTTATGCAAAAGCTGCCCGTACTGGATATAAGACCTTTACTAATCAACGACATTCCAAAATCTAGTATTGTACATTATATTTTGGGGCGTTCCGCATTTTCCGGCTTTAATCTTCTGGTAGTGGTAAGTTTCTTGCCATTTTGCATTGTATTGCTGGTAAAAGGGTATCCTTTATTAAATGTCTTGGTGTGGTTTTTGGGGATGGTGATTCTGGCATTGTGCGTCAATTACATTAATTTTTTAATCAATAAAAGTGATAAAGCCTTATTTTATATTGGAGGAAGCATTGTATTCTTGTCTGCACTTGATTACTTTGGGCTGCTTCAGATAAAGGAAATCTTTGCTCCCATTTTCCATGGGTTATATGCATACCCTGTTATGGTACTTATACCATTGGGCCTATTAGCTTTAACCTATTTCATTAACTATACCTATCTTAGGAAAATGTTGTATTTGGATGATATCCTAAGAGTGAAATCAAAGACAGCAGAGACCACAGATTTGGCTTGGACCAAGCGATTTGGAGAAATGTCTCCTTTTCTTCAATTGGACTTAAAACTCATTTGGAGAAACAAAAGAACCAAGTCACAAGTATACATTTCACTGTTATTTGTTTTTTACGGTTTGATATTCTACACACAGGAAGTGTATGCTGATATGGTATTTATACATGTGTTTTTGGGCATTTTTATGACCGGGATTTTCTTATCAAATTTTGGCCAATTTATTCCGGCCTGGGACAGCGCATATTATAGTATGATGATGTCTCAAAACATACCTTTAAGAAAATATCTGGAATCGAAGGCTTTATTAATTACTGTTAGTGTAGTGGCTATGTTCTTCCTAACTATACCCTACGTGTACTTTGGTTGGAACATATTTGCAGTTAATATGGCCTGTGCGGTTTACAACCTCGGAATTAATATACCTGTAATACTCTATTTTGGGTCATTCAACAAGAAAAGAATAGAACTCGATCAAAGTCCTTTTGGCAATATGCAAGGCACCAGTGCCACCCAATTTTTAATTATGTTGCCAGTGTTAATAGCGCCAATGATACTGTTTAGCCTATTTAATTATTTAATATCATTAGAGGTAGCGGTGATAGTGCTAACTGTTTTGGGGCTTGTCGGTTTTGCATTTAAGAGCAGGCTTCTGGATATGGTTACTGCCCAATATGCAAAGAAAAAGTATGGTATGATTGCCGGGTTTAAACAAAAAAACGGATAAAAAGAATTAATTGAAAACCTTTTACTCAAATTAGTACTTCATGATAACAATTTCAAATCTCTCTAAAACCTACGGTAGTCAGACCGTATTGAACATTCCATCTTTAGAAATACCAAAAGGACAGAGTTTTGGTTTGGTGGGAAATAATGGCGCTGGAAAAACAACGCTATTTAGTTTGTTATTGGATTTGATACAACCCACTACCGGACACATTACCAATCAAGAAGTTCATGTAAATAAGAGCGAAGCGTGGAAACCTTTCACTGCTGCTTTTATTGATGAGACTTTTCTAATCGGATATCTAACACCAGAAGAGTACTTTTACTTTATCGGCGAACTAAGAGGAAGGAATAAAGCAGATGTGGACGCCTTACTTTCCGGTTTTGAGGATTTTTTTCATGGGGAAATTCTGGGACAGAAAAAATATTTGAGAGATTTATCTAAGGGAAACCAAAAGAAAGTAGGGATTGTGGCCAGTTTTATAGGCAATCCTGAAGTGGTTATTTTGGATGAACCTTTTGCAAATTTGGACCCGACTACCCAAATTCGCTTAAAAGGCATAATCAAAGATTTGGCT